>JAPONU010000051.1 GCA_026713745.1 bacterium | reverse complement strand
TGCAGAACTTCATCGGCGCCATGTGGGAGGCCAACTGGCGCCGCCTGCGCCGCAGCGATCCCGACCTGTTCGAGGTTCTCGGCGCGTAGGCGCTGATCATCCGGGTGCCCCGGCGCCCGATCAGCCCTCGACCTCGTCGCTGGTCGGTTCGCTCTCCGGTTCGGTGTTCGGTTCGCTCTCCGGTTCGGTGTTCGCCTCGCTCTCCGGTTCGGTGGTCGGTTCGCTCTCCGGTTCGGTGTTCGGTTCGCTCTCCGGTTCGGTGTTCGGTTCGGTCTCCGGTTCGGTGGTTGGCTCGACCTCGGATGGATCCGCCTCGGTGATGTTCGGCGAAACCTCATCGTCGGCGGGCTCGGGATCCTCGATCTCGAGCGCATCGGTGAGGCTCTCTGGGTCGGCGGGGTCGTCGGGTGCATCCTCGGATTCCGGTTCCGGCTCGGGCGGTGGTGCCCACAGGTCCGGGCGACCGACGCCGTCGCCGGGGCGGTCGCAGGTGTGCGACGGATCGTCGGCCAGGAGCACGTAGATCCGGCAGGAGGCCAGGCTGACCCAGCGCACCGACAGGTTGTAGTAGTCGCCGCGGTCGCTGACCGCGGCGATGGCGAACCAGGAATCGCCGGGCAGCGGGATCACGCCCGCGTCGAGCATGAGGCGAACTTCGGCCCGGCAGCAGTACGGGGGCAGCCAGCCGGCCTTGTGGATCGCCGCAGTCGCCACCTCGCCGGGGAGGCGGGCCAGGAGGGCGCCTCTGACGGTGCCGGCGGGGGTCGACCCGCGGTCGGTGGCGCGCAGCCACTCCGCGAGGGCGGCGAAGCCATCAGAGTCCAGCAGCTCCCCGCGCCGCAGTCCGGCGTAGAAGAGCGCCAGATCGCCCACCGTCGTGAGATTCGCCCTGCTGCCGCCGTCGATCACCGACTGCGCGACCCTGTCGATCCCGAAGTACCAGGCGGCCAGATGGGTGCCGGTGGTGCCGGCCGCCTCGGCACTCCAGGTGTTCACGGTGTCGATGCCGATCAGGTCGATGATCTCGCCGGCCGCGAAGTTGTCCGACTGCTCGAGCGCGGCCGGTGCAAGCGGTGCCACGGCCGCCAGGCCGGCCAGGTCGATCGCGGCTGCCGTCCAGATCGGCTTCACGGCGCTGGCGGAGATGTGCCGGCGGTTCTCACCGAAGCCGTACAGGGTGCCGTCGGGGGCGACGACGGCGAGGGACGCCCGGGCCGCCGGATCCCACTCGCGGGCAAGCCCGGCGAGTTCGTCGAGCAGCAAGCTCAGGCGGTCCGCCACCTCGGGGCTCAGGCCTGCCGGTGGCGGCGGTGCGTCGGAGTCGTCCCCGTCTGCGGGATCGGCGTCGGGCGACTCACCGGCCGGTTCTTCCCCGGTGGCTGCCGGGTCGTCGCTGCCCGTGTCCGGTTCGGGATCCCCCGCAGTGCCGGTTGCGGTGGCGGGCCGGGGTTCGGGCGGTGCGGCCGGGTCGGCTGCGGCAGCCGGCGTCGTCGTGCCGTCGGCGGGCTCGGCCGGGGTTGCTGCGCCACCGCTGCAGGAGGCCGCCACCAGCACCGCCACAGCTAGTACCAGGGCCAAGCGGCCCGCAACTGCCGCGCCGGCGGGCGCGCACCGTCTCACCATGGGGCCGGCTCAGCTCGCGGTCGGGTCGAGAACGACCTTGATGGCGCCCTCGTCGCGCCGGGCGGCGGTGGCGAAGGCCACCTCGACGGCGTCGAGGGGGAAGCGGTGGGTGACGAGCGCTCGAGCCACCTCGGGGTTCTCCCCCAGCACGGCCGCGGCGGCGTCGATGTCGCGACCGTTGGGTCCCCGCCCGTACATGATTCCGGTGAGGATGCGCAGTTCCTTCATCATGACGCTCCCACCGGGCAGCACGATGTCGGTCCCCCAGTAGTTGGCGAGCAGCAGCAGCGTGCCGCCCCGCCGGGCCCTGCGGGCGGCTTCGGCCAGCGCCTCGGGTGTGCCGGCCGCGTCCACCACGAGGTCGTAGCGGCCGTCGTCGGGTTCGCCGGCACCGATGCGGTCGGCTGCGGCGCGCTGGGCGTCGTGGCGGGCCAGCACCGCCACCTCGGCGCCGTCGTGGCGGGCCGCGGCGGCGGCGCACAACCCCAGGGCGCCACCACCGATCACCAGAACCCGCCCGCCGGCGCCGCGCTTCGCCAGGCGCAGGCCGTGCACCCCAACCGCCAGCGGCTCCACCAGGGAGGCGTCGCGGATGCCGTCGCCGATGCCACCCAACGGCACGATCCCGGCGGCGTCGGCCGCCACGTACTCGGCCATGCCCCCGTCGGCGCCGATGCCCAGCACCTGCCGCACCGACGTACCGCAGAGGTTGTAGTCGCCGCCGTCACAGAAGGCGCACCGCTGCCCGCACGGTGTCACGGGCTCGACCACGACCGGGGTGCCGTCGACCAGCCGGCCGGCGATCTCGTGGCCGACGGTGATCCCCGGGTCCAACAGGCCCAGCCGGGCCATGTGCAGATCGGAGGAGCAGATGCCCGCCGAGGCGACCGACACCAGCACCTGCCCGTCGCCGGGAACCGGTCGGGGCACGTCGCACAGCTGCATGCGCCCGTCGATGCAGCGAACGG
>JAPONU010000050.1 GCA_026713745.1 bacterium | reverse complement strand
TGCACCGAGACCTGCAGGAAGTAGCCCGAGAGCGTGAACGTGCTGATGCTGCCGCTGCCGTAGCGCTCGAACCGCTCGTGGAACTTGGCGATGCCGGGAACCGACGAGTCGGTCAGTTCGGGCGTGTCGAGTGAGACGTAGAACTTGGCGTAGAGATCGGGAGCGCCGGCCGCAAACAGGTTGAGGTACGACGGCAGCAGGCCCAGCCAGACCGGGTCGAGTCCCTGACTGGCGGCCTCGGCCAGCATGGCGTGCTGCTCGGTGGGGACGGTGATGGCGAAGATCACCGTGCAGCCCGCGTCGGCGAACGCCGTCACCTGTGCCGTGAACGCCCGGTCGCCCCTGTTGATCGTCTGGGTCTCAGCCAGGGAGAACCCCAGGCGGTCCGCGGCGAACTCCACGCCGCGCAGGGAGTCCCTGCCGTACTTGTCGTTGACGTAGACCGCGCAGTAAACGTCCGACGCGCCGGCCAGCCCGGAGAGGTTGACGTACCACTCCGCCAGGTTGATGGCCTCGTACTCGTAGGCGGCCCCGCTGGGCATGAGCAACGGCTCGTTCGCCCAGGCACCCGCCAGCGAACCCGGCACGGCCACGACGCCGTCCTCGTCGAGGAACTCCAGCAACGCTTGGACCGGCGGCGTGGAGAGCACTTCGGCGAACATCACCACGTCGTCCTTCAGCCGCTGGTACTCCTGCACCGTCGCTCCCTCGGAGTCCTTGGTGTCGCCGACGGCCAAGGACACCCGGTACTTGCCGGCGATGCCGCCCAGTTCGTCGTTCACCCAGTCCCAGTAGAGCTGCGAGCCGGCCAGCAGCGGGCCGCCGATGATGGCCAGCGGACCGGATTGGTCGACCAGGTAGCCGAGGGTGAGGGTCTCGCCGTCGAAGCCGACCGTGGGCTGCGGCACCGGAGGGGGTGCGGGGGGCGCCTCCGGCGGTGCCGGTGCGGGCTCGGGGGGCGGCGGAGCCGCAGCGGCGTCGTCCGCGGGCGCCGGCGCCGGCTCAGGAGGCGCGGCCGGGTCATCACCGGCGGGCGCCGGAGCAGGCTCCGGAGGCGGAGGCGCCGGGTCATCGCCCGCGGGCGCCGGAGCAGGGTCGGGAGGCGGAGGCGCCGGGTCATCGGAGGGTGCCGGAGCAGGCTCGGGAGGCGAAGGGGCCGGGTCATCGGAGGGTGCCGATGGCGGCTCCGGCGCCGGCGGCGCAGTGGTCGTGCCGTCGTCACCACCGCATGCGGCGGCCACCAGCGCGATGGCGGCGATGAGAGCCGTCCAGCGGGATCTCGAGGCCAAGCCTCTCCTCACCTTGAGCCTGCGTACGGTGCGAGCCTGCTTCATGGCCACCTCCTCGTGGCTTCCGGGCCGGTGCACTGCGTTGTCATCGCATCGAGTCGCGACGCCGCCACAGCGATCCGATCCCGGATTTCGGCTAATCCTATCTGACCTCGACGGAGGGGCTCAGCGGGGGGCGCGCCCGGCGAGGCGCATCCGCAGCGACCGCACGACGCCGGCGATCCCCTGGGGCTGGAACAGAAGAGCCAGCACCAGCAGCAGGCCGAACAGCGCCTCGCTGAACGCGGAGGTGCTGAACAGCGGCTCAGCAGCGACGGTGTCGGAGACCAGCGGGCGACCGAGGCCCGGCACGGTCACATCCAGGACGCTCACGAACTCCTTCACCAGCTCGGGCAGCGGTCCCAGCAGCAGCGCACCCACGACGGCCCCGTAGACGGTGCCCATGCCGCCGACGATGATGATGGCCACGAAGCGGATCGACAGGAAGAGCTCCGCCAGCGGCTCGTT
>JAPONU010000049.1 GCA_026713745.1 bacterium | reverse complement strand
GTTGGGCTCCTACGACGCCGTGCGGAAGGCCTCGATGCTGGCGATGGCCGCCGGAGCGGACTTCATCAAGACCTCCACCGGCAAGATCGGCACCTCGGCGACCCTGCCGGTCGCCCTGTGCATGTCCGAGGCCATCAGGGAATTCGCCGACGCCGAGGGCCGCGCCGTCGGCCTGAAAGTGGCGGGCGGGATCCGTACTGCCAAGCAGTCCTGGCAGTACCTGGTGGTCATCGCCGAGACGCTGGGACCGCAATGGCTGGACCCCGACCTGTTCCGCATCGGCGCCTCCAGCCTGCTCAACGACGTGCTGTTGCAGTTGGACCGGCTCGGCACGGGTCGTTACCCGCGCCCGGACAAGACAGTGGTGTGAGGCGGTGAGCGAGACCGGCGAACACCTCCCCGCCTCGATCCCCCCCAGCGCCGGGGTGGCCGGGGCGGTGGCGGCCGACCCACCCGACTTCGGCCCGGAGTCCTACGCCCCGGCGCCGGAAAGCACCGACTTGGTGCAGGTAGCCGACGAGTACGGCCTGTTCATCGGCGGCGAGATGGTGCCGGCGCAGAGCGACCGGATGGCGCCGACGGTGAACCCGGCCACCGGCGAGACGCTCGCGACCTTCTCCGTGGGTGGACCCACCGACGTGGACCGGGCCGTGCTGGCCGCCCGCGAGGCCTACGAGTCGCACTGGCGGGACATGTCGGGCAGCGTCCGTGCGCGCTACCTGTACCGCATTGCCCGGCTGTTGGCGGAGCGGTCCCGGGAGTTCGCCGTACTGGAGACACTCGACGGCGGCAAGCCCATCAAGGAGTCCCGCGACGTGGACATCCCCCTCGCGGCGGCGCACTTCTTCCACCACGCCGGCTGGGCCGACAAGCTGGACTACGCCTTCGCCGGCGCCTCCGCCGGGCCGCTGGGCGTCGTGGGCCAGGTCATCCCCTGGAACTTCCCGCTGCTGATGGCCGCCTGGAAGCTGGCCCCGGCGCTGGCCGCCGGCAACACCGTCGTGCTGAAACCGGCCGAGACAACGCCGCTCACCGCGCTGCTGCTGACCGAGGTGCTGCAGGACGCCGACCTGCCCCCCGGGGTGGTCAACATCGTGACCGGCGACGGCGCCACCGGGGCCGCCACCGTGGCCCACCCCGGCATCGACAAGGTGGCGTTCACCGGATCCACCGCCGTCGGCAAGGAGATCCAGCGCACCCTCGCCGGCACCGGCCGGCGCCTCACCCTGGAACTCGGCGGGAAGGCGGCGAACATCATCTTCGAGGACGCGGCGCTCGACCAGGTGACCGAGGGCATCGTCGGTGGCATCTACTTCAACCAGGGTCAGGTCTGCTGCGCCGGCTCGCGCCTGCTGGTGCAGGAGAGCGTGGCCGACGTGGTGATCACCAAGCTGCGGCGCCGCATGGACACGCTGCTGGTCGGCGACCCGCTTGACAAGAACACCGACATCGGCGCCATCAACTCGGCTGCGCAGCTGCACAGGATCAGCGAACTCGTGTCCTCGGGGGTCGAGCAGGGCGCCGAGTTGTACCAGCCATCCTGCGCGCTGCCGGAGCGGGGCTGGTTCTTCCCGCCGACGCTGTTCTGCGACGTGTCGCCCTCCCACCGGATCGCCCGCGAGGAGATCTTCGGCCCGGTGCTGTCGGTGCTGACGTTCCGTACCGCCACCGAAGCCGTGGAGAAGGCCAACAACACCCCCTACGGCCTGTCGGCGGGCATCTGGACCGAGAAGGGCTCGCGCATTCTACAGATGGCCGAGCGGATGCAGGCCGGCGTGGTGTGGGCCAACACGTTCAACCGCTTCGACCCGGCCAGCCCGTTCGGCGGCTACCGGGAGAGCGGGTTCGGGCGGGAGGGTGGCCGCCAAGGGTTGCTGGGATACCTGGAACTGCAGGGGATCGGGCGGTGAGCGCCGCCGGCGGGGGACTCGGGGTTCCCAAGACCTACAAGATGTATGTGGGCGGGGCGTTCGTGCGCTCGGAGTCGGGCCGCACCTATCCGGCGCGCTCGGCGGGCGGCGACCTGCTGGCCCACGCCGTGGCCGGGTCGCGCAAGGACGTGCGCGACGCCGTTCGGGCGGCGCGAGGAGCGCAGAGTCCCTGGGCGGCGCGTACCGCCTACAACCGGGGTCAGATCCTGTACCGGGTGGCGGAGGTCATGGACAGCCGCCGCGCCGAGCTGATCGGCGAGTTGGCCCGCGCCACCGAAGGAGTCGAAGCGGCTGCCGATCCCGCCACCGAAGTGGACGTGGCCATCGAGCGCTGGGTCTGGTACGCCGGCTGGTGCGACAAGTACCCCCAGGTGCTGGGCGGAGCGAATCCCGTGTCGGGGCCCTACTTCAACTTCACCGTTCCCGAGCCAATGGGGGTGGTGGGGGTGGTGGCACCCGACGAGGCGCCGTTGGCGGGAATCGTGTCGCGCCTGGCGCCGGCCCTGGTGCCGGGGAATGCCGCGGTGGTGCTGGCCGGCGAGCGCTACCCGCTGGTGGCGGTCACCCTGGCGGAGATCCTGGCCACCAGCGACGTGCCCGCCGGCGTGGTGAACATCCTGACCGGGCACCGGGCGCCACTCGTGCGGGCGCTGGCCGGACACGGCGACGTGGACTGCGTCGACCTCAGCGGCTGCGATCCGGTGGCCGGGGAGGGTGGCGACGGTGCGGG
>JAPONU010000048.1 GCA_026713745.1 bacterium | reverse complement strand
GACACGGGAGGGAGGGGGCGCCGGGCCACGGACGGGGGGAGCGGTCACCTACGATTGTCCCGTCACCTCACTGCGCAGGAGGTCGAGATGGCGGTGAGCGCCTACATCCTCATCCAGACCGAGATGGACCAGGCGGCCGACGTGGCGCGCACTATCCGCGGCATGGACGGCGTGGAGTCCACCGAGGTGATGACCGGCCCTTACGACGTGATCGTCAAGGCCACCGCGCCCGACGTGAACAGCCTCGGGCTCATGGTGATCAGCCGCGTTCAGGCGGTGGGGGGCATCACGCGCACGCTGACCTGCCCCGTCGTGGAGATCTGAGGGAACTCAGGCCTTCAGCCGGCGTTCCAGCGCGGCCAGTTCGTCCCAGAGTTCGGTCGGCAGGTGCCGGCCGAAGCCGGTGAAGTGTTCCCGGATCAGGTCGAGTTCACCTCGCCAGGCCTCCCGATCCACTGACAGCAACTCGTCCATGTGCTCGGGCGGGATCTGCAGCCCCGAGAGGTCCAGGGCGCCGGGCGGCGGGCTGAGTCCCAGCGGGGTCTCGACGGCCTCGCCACGCCCCTCCACCCGCTCGACGATCCAGCGCAGCACCCGGCAGTTCTCGCCGAAGCCGGGCCACAGGAAGCGCCCGTCGTCGCCGCGCCGGAACCAGTTCACCCAGAAGATCTGCGGTAGCAGGGAGGGATCGCGCCCGGCGCCCATCTCCAGCCAGTGGGCCATGTAGTCACCCATGTTGTAGCCGCAGAACGGCCGCATGGCGAAGGGGTCGAAGCGCACCCTGCCGACCTCGCCGCCGGCCGCGGCGGTGGTTTCGGAGTTGAGGATCGAGCCCAGGAACACGCCGTGGCGCCAGTCGCGGGCTGCGGTGACCAGCGGGGCGTTGCGTGCCCGTCGCCCGCCGAAGACGATGGCCGAGATGGGCACGCCGGCGGGGTCCTCCCATTCGGGTGCGATCGAGGGGCACTGGCCCGCAGGCGCGGTGAAGCGGGCGTTGGGATGCGCCGCCGGTTCTCCCGAGCCGGGCGCATAGGGCCGGCCGCGCCAGTCCGTGAGGCCCTCCGGGGCCGTGGGCGTGAGGTTCTCCCACCACACGTCGCCCTCGGCGGTGGCGGCCACGTTGGTGAAGATGGAGTTGCCCCACATCGTGTCCAGGGCGTTGGGGTTGGTTGCGCGCGAGGTGTTCGGCGCCACCCCGAAGATGCCGTTCTCGGGGTTGATGGCGTACAGGCGCCCGTCCTCGCCGAAGTGCATCCAGGCGATGTCGTCACCCAGGGTCTCGACCTTCCAGCCCGGCAGGGTTGGCACCATCATGGCCATGTTGGTCTTGCCGCAGGCCGACGGGAAGGCCCCGGCCACGTAGTACTTGCGTCCCCCCGGCGGGGTGACGCTCATGATCAGCATGTGCTCGGCCAACCAGCCGTCGTCGCGGGCCATGACCGAGGCGATGCGCAGGGCGAAGCACTTCTTGCCCAGCAGGGCGTTGCCGCCGTAGCCCGAGCCGTAGGACCAGATCTCCCGGGTCTCGGGGAAGTGGGCGATGTACTTGTGGTCGGCGTCGCATGGCCACGGGTCGTCGGGCTGCCCGGGGCTCAGAGGGTGGCCCACCGAGTGCAGGCACGGCACGAAGTTGCCGTCGTCGCCGAGTTCGGCCAGCACCTCGTCGCCGATGCGGGCCATGATCCGCATGTTCACGACCACGTACGCCGAGTCGGTGAGCTGCACGCCGATCTGGGAGATGTGCGACCCCAGCGGTCCCATGCTGAACGGGATCACATACATCGTCCGGCCGGCCATGGCGCCGGCGAAGTGCTCGAGGAGTTCCGCCTTCAGTTCGGTGGGGGCGCGCCAGTTGTTCGTGGGTCCGGCGTCTTCGGAGTCCGCCGAGGCGATGAACGTGCGATCCTCCACCCGAGCCACGTCCGCCGGATCGGACCGCGCCAGGAAGCTGTTGGGGCGCAGGTCGGCGTTGAGCCGCTGGAACGTGCCCGAGGCCTCCAGGGCGGCGCAGAGCCGCTCCCACTCGTCCTCGCTGCCGTCGCACCAGTAGACGTCGTCGGGCCCGAGGACCTGCCGGCACTCCTCCACCCAGTCGAGGAGCTGCCGGTGGGTCGTGGCACATCTGACATCGGTGCTGGTCATGAGGCTGCTCGCTGCTTCGCGCCGGTCGTCTCAGACGAGGTGCGGCGGGGTGCCCATGTCGACTTCGCTGCCGAGGCGCAGCGCCGTTGCCCGGCCGTCGTCGTCGAGGTCGAAGACCACCCT
>JAPONU010000047.1 GCA_026713745.1 bacterium | reverse complement strand
GGGCGGCGTCACCCCCAACGCCGTGTCGGACTCGGTGGAGTTGTTCGTGGACCGCCGTCTCGTCCCGGGCGAGACCATCGACCACGAGGTGCGGCAGGTGACCGAGCGCATCCTGGCGGCCCGGCCGGACGGCTCGGAGGTCGGCGTGGAGGTCACGGTGGCCTACAACCGCTTCGAGCCCGCTGAGATCCCCGTCGACTCGCCCCTCGTGCAGCGCCTGTCCCGCAGCGTCGAGCGCGTCACCGGCGCGCCCGGGGACGTGTACGGCGCCCCGTTCTCCAGCGATGTCCGCAACCTCGTGAACGATGCAGGCATCGAGGCAGTGAATTTCGGGCCCGGGAACGTGGCGGAGTGCCACTGCGCCGACGAGCGGGTCGCGCTCAGCCAACTCGAGGGAGCCGCCAGGGTGATCGCCGACCTGGCAACCGACCTGCTCATGGTTGAGTGAGAACTGCCGGGCGGGGTTGGGCAAGAATGCCGACAATGCGCGGCGAAGGAGAGAAAGCCGGCGAGGAGTGGCGGCAATGACGGCTGCCGGCGCCCCGACGCGGGATCAAGATCGCCACACCGTTTCCGCCCGGGGCGTCACGAAGGCGTTTCCGGGGGTCGTGGCGAACGACGGGGTGGACTTCGACGCCGACCGAGGCGAGGTCCATGCACTGCTCGGCGAGAACGGCTCGGGCAAGACCACGCTCTGCAAGATCCTCACCGGCCTGTACCGGCCCGACGCCGGCCAAGTGCTGGTGGGAGGCGACACTGTGGCGTTCCGGTCCCCTGCCGACGCCTACGAAGCCGGGATCTTCATGGTTCACCAGCACTTCAGCCTCGTCTCGTCGATGACCGTGGCAGAGAACGTGGTCCTCGGATGGCATCGCGACAAGGGGAGGGTGTTCAACCGCAGGCAGGTGGAGGAAGAGGTGGCCCGGGCCGCCGAACGCTTCGACATGCACATCGACCCGCGGGCAATCATCTCGCGCCTGTCGGTCGGCGAGCGCCAGCGCGTCGAGATCCTGAAGGCGCTCTACAGGGGGGCGCGCACGCTGATCCTCGACGAACCGACCTCGGTCCTGACCCCCCAGGAGGCCGAGCAACTCTTCGTCTCACTGCGGCGCATGGCCGCCGAAGGCGAGTCCGTGGTCTTCATCTCCCACAAGCTCGACGAGGTGACCGCTCTCTGTGATCGCGTCACCGTGCTGCGCCACGGCCGGGTGTCCGGTTCGGCGGACCTCCGCACCTCGCGCGTCGATGCGCGGGGCTTGGCCCGGATGATGGTCGGGCGCGACATCGCCTTCAGCAGGCGCTCGCGCGTCGACGCACTGGGCGACAGCGAGCCGGCACTCGAGCTGCGCGACGTCAGTGCGGTCGAGGCCCACGGCACACTCGCACTGCACGAAGTCACGCTGTCGGTGCGACCCGGTGAGATTCTCGGCGTCGCCGGGGTGTCCGGCAACGGACAGGTCGCCCTCGCGGAGGTCATCGCCGGACTGCGCAAGCGAACCGCCGGGGACGTCACGCTGCAAGGGAAGCCGCTGCCGTCGGGCAACCCTCGTGCCGCGGCCGACCGGGGCCTCGCCTACGTCCCCGAGGATCGCCTGGGCACCGGTCTCGCGCCGGGCCTGACCGTGGCCGACAACTGCGTGCTGAAGGCCTACCGGCAGCGGGAACTGGGGCGCGGACCCTTCCTGAGCAGGATCCGGATCCTGGCCCGAACCCGCCGGCTGTTGAAGGCGTTCGACGTGCGGGGCACGGCGGAGTCACTCGTCCGCCAACTCTCGGGAGGGAACGCGCAGAAAGTCCTCCTTGCCCGCGAGATATCCTCGGAGCCCCAGGTACTGGTCGTCGCCACGCCAACCCGTGGGCTCGACGTCTCGGCAATGGAGTCCATCCGCTCAATCCTGCTGGAGGCGGCCGCGGGGGGCGCCGCCATCCTGATGATCTCCGAGGATCTCGCCGAGATTCTTGACCTGGCAGATCGAATCGCGGTCATCTCCCGTGGCCGCATCCAGGGCGTGCTCGAGGCGGACGGCGCCGATCCCACCCAGGTCGGCGTGCTCATGATGGGTGGCTCGCTGGAGGACACCGGTGTTGCGGCTCCCTGAGATTCACTTCGAGAAGCGCCTCAAGCCACCCCGCTGGCTGGGTCCGGCCATGCCACCCATCGCGGTCTTGGCCGCCCTGATCATCGGCGGTTTGATTCTGTGGGCGAGCGGCCGCGACCCCATCGACATCTACCAGCGCATGGTGCGGGTCTCGTTCACGAATCCCGGAGCGCTATCGGCAACGCTGGTGGCCGCCACTCCACTCGTGCTCACCGGTCTGGCGGCCGCCATCACCTTCCGCATGAAGGTCTGGAACATCGGTGCCGATGGCCAGCTGATGATCGGCGCGGTATTCGCCTCCGCAGCCGGCATCGCGCTCGACGAGCAAGGACTCGCCGTCAGCATGACGGTGATGATCATTGCCGGCATGGTGGGCGGCGGTCTGTGGGCCGCCATCCCCGCCCTGCTGCGCGTCTATCTGAACACCAGCGAGGTCCTGACCACGTTGATGCTCAACTACATCGCCCCGCTCATCCTCTTCTACCTCATCTTCTCCACGACGTCGTACTGGCGTGACCTCACCACCGAAGGGGCGCGGGTGTTCCCCCGCGGCAAGACCATTCTGGAGGGAGCATTCTGGCCCGAGTACGGTGGCGGCGTCGTCGTCCCGTTCGGCTTCATCCTCGGCATCGTCCTCGCCGTGCTGCTGACCGTCGTGGTGCGAAGCACGCGGTTCGGCTTCCAGATGAGGGTCTCGGCGGACAGCCCGACTGCGGGCCGCTACGCGGGTATACGCACCGCGCGACTGCTGGTGCTCGTCATGGTGCTGTCAGGCGCTGTCGCCGGCATCGCCGGGGCGAGCCAGATCGGCGACTTCTCGCACCGGCTCGAACCCAAGATCCTGCAGTTCGCGGTCTTCGGCTACACCGGTATCGCGGTGGCGGCGCTGGTCCGGTACCACCCGCTCGGTGTGGTCGTGAGCGCGATCCTCGTCGGCGCACTGAGCAACGCCGGCCTCGCCCTGCAGGGACCGGAACTGCCGCTTGGGCTCATCGGGGTCAATCAGGGTCTCATCCTGCTGCTAGTGGCCGCCAGCGAGGTGAGCGCTCGCTACAAGGTGGTCGTCGGCCGGCGACCGAGAACCGGCCACGGCGCGCAACAGGCCGGCGGCGATCTCGACGGCGGTCCCGCTGAAGAGCCGGCCAGTGGGGGAGTCTCGTGAACGATTCCCTCGTCGTGGAACTGTTGGTCTCAGGCTTGCTGTACGGCACGCCATTGGTCCTGGCAGGTCTGGGCGAGTTGCTGGCGGAGCGCGGCGGGGTCATGAACCTCGGCGTGGAGGCCATGATGCTGATGGGAGCGGTGACGGCATTCTGGTTCTCTCAGTCCTTCGAGGGGCCGGGCTGGTTGGCGCTCCTACTCGCCATCCTGATCGCCGCTCTCGTCGGGATGGCGATCTCGACGGTCTACGCGTTCGTGGTCGTCACGCTACGGGCCAACCAGGTCGTGTCCGGTCTCGCGCTGCTGATACTCGGGGGTGCGACCGGGCTCTCCAGCTACGTGGCGTCCGTCGGCGAACTGGCCGGGCCGTCGGGGCGGCACCGACTACAGGCCTACAACCTGTTCGGGCTGAGCGACGCACCCGTGGTCGGACCTCTGATCTTCAGCCAGAACATCCTCGTCTACGTGTCCTGGGGGCTGGTTGCACTGGCCGCCTTCTACCTCTACCGCACGCAGACGGGACTCCATCTGCAGGCCGTCGGTGAGGATCCCCGCTCCGCCGACGCGATGGGCATCAACGTGGCGCGCTACCGGTACGCGCACACGGTCATCGGCGGCGCCCTGGCCGGCGTCGCCGGCGCCTACTACACACTCGCCATCGCCCCAACATGGGTCGACAACGTCACAGCCGGTGCGGGCTGGATCGCCATCGCCCTGGTCATCACCGCATTCTGGCGTCCCGGACTCCTGCTGGCCGGGGCGTACCTGTTCGGCATCGTGACGAGCCTCGGCTTCACGCTGCAGGCCCGCGGCGTCGATCTGCCGCCGGAGATCTTCAGCTCACTTCCCTACGTCCTGACGATCCTGGCAGTCGTCATCGTGTCGAGCGGCTGGGGACGGGAGCGGTTCAACGCCCCGGCCGCCCTCGGTCAGCCGTACACACGCGAGGAGGCATGACGGGACAACGTACCATAAGTAAACTACGTAGTATTACTAGTCTCTCCATATTTGACTAATGCACATGACCAACTAGGCTGAACAGCCAGGCCACCAAGCGGCTCTCTCCACAAGCGCAGTTCGCCGGAGGAAGCCGGACGGATTCCTGAGAGGTGGGAGATCATGGCACTCACAGCGCGAAAGACCCGTCGGAGCGGTGTCGGCCGGTTGTTCGTCCTGTTGGCGATCCTGGCCGCCGGAGCACTCTTTGCCGCCGCCTGCGGGGGTGACGACGGAGCAGAGCCGGCGGCCACACCTGCGCCGACACCCGAACCCGCGCCGGAGCCGACGCCGGAGCCGACGCCCGAACCCGCGCCTCCGCCGGCGTCCGAATCGGCGCCGGAGCCGGCGCCCGAACCCGCCCCCGCGCCTCCGCCGGCAGCGGATGAGCCGGCAATGGACGACGAGCCCCTCCAGATTCTGTTCACATACGAGGGATCTGCCCGGGACGGCGGCTGGACACAGACCTTCGACAACGCTCGGCGGGCGCTCGAGGAAACGTTCGGAGATCGAATCGAGACAACGTTCAAGGAGAACCTCTGGGGCGCGGAAGTCGTGGCGCAGGTGATCGACACCGCGATCCTCGAAGGCGCCGACGTGATCATCAGCACAAGCTACGGGCACGGCGAGCCCATGATCGCTGCCGCCGAGGCGAACCCGGACATCTACTTCATCGCCAGCCAGTGGGACAACCCGGGCGGCCTCGACAACTACTCCGGCTACGTGAACGCACCCGAGGACGGCTCCTACATCGCCGGGGTCGTGGCCGGCCACATGATCGAGCCGGGCGCCACTGTGGGCTGGGTCGACGCCTTCGCCATCCCGTACGACATCAGGACGATCAACGGGTTCGCCCTCGGTCTCCAACTCACCAATCCCACAGCGAGAATCAATGTGGTCTTCACCAACGATTGGGTCGACACCAACCTCCAAGGCCAGGCCGCCCGCAGCCTCGTAGATTCCGACATCAGCTTCATGTCGACGAGCCTGGTAAGTCCGGTCATCGGCGAGGCGTCCGAAGCCGGGGGCGTGCCTTTCGCCGGCGTCCAGCTCGACTCAAGCAGCTACGCGCCGACGATGCACGTCGTGACCTCGGAATACGACTGGGGACCGCAGCTCGCGGCCGTCGTGCAGTCGGTATTCGACGGGAACTTCGACACATCCTTCTCCTACGTCGGCATGGACGACGGCGCCATCACACTCACCGAATGGGGACCGCTGTACGACGGGTTGTCCGACGAGGCGAAGGCCCAGATCGACGCCGAGATCGAGCGGATCACAAGCGGTGCGGGCGCCGTCTTCACCGGCCCGATCTCCGACATCCACGGCAACCAGATCCTCGCCGACGGCGAGGTGATGGACGTCGCCGGGCTACGGTCGATGCAGTGGATCATGCCCAACGTCGACGGCGTCGACCTCTGATCGTCGGCCGGGAGGAACGACGGCCATTGACGTCGCTGAGCCGAGGATCGAGCCTGGCGCCGACGAGGGTGAACCGGTAGAGGTGACGACGGTGCGCCCCGTCGTCGGGGCGCACCACACCTCTGCAACTCTGGCCCCGCCGCGGCCGGCCTCACGGGTGGGCGATTCGGCCCCGCGCCCCGACGGCGTTCCCAAGGTCACCGGGGCGTTCGCCTTCTCCTCGGACCTGCACGCCGACTCCATGCTGTGGGGCCGCACCCTGCGCTCGCCCCATCCCCATGCCCGGCTGCTGACCATCGACATCTCCGATGCGCTGACGATCGCCGGTGTGGCCGCCGTGCTCACCGCCGAGGACGTTCCCGGGCAGAACTCCTACGGTTTGACCCTCCCCGACCAGCCGGTTCTGGCCCCCGACATCGTGCGTTACGAGGGCGAGCCGGTGGCCGTCGTGGCTGCCGATCATCCCGAGACGTGCGAGATGGCGCTCAAGGCGATCGCCGTGGAGTACGAACCGCTACCGGCGCTGACCGACCCGGAGTTGGCCGCCACCGCCACGCCCATTCACCCCGACGGCAATGTGATCCACACGGTGCCGATCCGCCGCGGCGGCATCGACGGTTCCGCCGAGGTGATCGTGGAGGGAACCTACGAGGTGGGGATCCAGGACCAGGCCTTCCTGGGACCGGAGTCGGGCCTCGCTGTTCCCGACGGCGGCGGTGGCATCGACCTGTACGTCGCCACACAGGGGCTGCATCAGGACCTGGTGCAGGTGGCTCCGTGCCTGGGCTTGTCCGAGGATCAGGTGCGGCTGCACCTGGCGGGCACCGGCGGAGCATTCGGTGCACGGGAGGACCTCTCCATGCACGTTCACGCCTGCATGCTGGCCCTGCGCACCGGCCGCCCCGTCAAGATGATCTACCAGCGCGACGAGTCGTTCGTCGGCCACGTCCACCGGCACCCCGCAACGATGTGGTACCGGCACCATGCCACCGCCGAGGGAGAACTCGTG
>JAPONU010000046.1 GCA_026713745.1 bacterium | reverse complement strand
GGGGAGGCCGTCCGGCCGGACCACCGGATGGTTGCCCACACCGGGTTCCTCACGCACGCCAGGCGGCTTCCGGCCTAGAGGCGACCGGCCGTGAACCTCCTCGACCTGGGCTTGCTGGGGCTGCTGGGGCTGGCGGGGCTGGTGGGATTCCGGATCGGCCTGCTACGGCCCGGTCTTGGTTGGCTGGGCGTGGCCCTCGGTCTGCTGGGCGCCATCCACCTTCTGCCGTGGGCCACAGAGGAGATCGCTCCCGCCGCCGAGCGGTGGCACCCGATGGCCTACCCACTGGGAGTCAGTGCGGGAATCCTGGTGGCCGGCGCGCTGGTCGGCCACATCGCAGGACTCCTGCTGGGCGGTCTGTTGCACCTGGCTCTCCCGGAGTCGCTGCGCACCGTCGATCGGGTCGCCGGTCTCCTCGCCACAGGCGCCGCAGTGGGTGCCCTGATCTGGTTGCTCGCTCCGACGGCGGCCAGCACGCCCGGTTGGTTCGCCGAAGCGAGCGAGGGCTCGGCGCTCGTGCGGGCGAGCCTGGAACTCCTGCCGCCGCCGCCGGCGGGGCTCGACCGGGTCGTGGCCTGGGTGCGCCTCGACTCCGCCTAGGCGGGTCGGCGCGGCAGGGGTATCCGCAGAGCCGTTTGCCGTGGCGCCCGCAGGCGTCTCAGGCGTCGATCTCTATGAAGATGCACTCCCCGGGGCATTCCTCGGCGGACTCGATGGTCGCTTCTTCTTGACCATCGGGCACCACGGCCAAGCCGGTGGGTCCACCGGGATCGCTGAAGATCGTGTCACCTTCTCGCACGTAGGCCAGACCATCATCGAGCAGGGTGAACACGTCAGGAGCGATCTCCTCGCAGAGTCCATCGCCTGTGCAGAGATCCTGGTCGATCCAGACCTTCATCGTGCTGCTCCCGAATTGCTGGGCGGTGCGTGCAGGGGCGGTGAGTCCTGACCGGCGCTTCACCGTCGACGCAGTATAGCGGCGGCCGGAGGGCCACCGGCATGTTCACCGCTGCCAGTGCCGCGCCGTGTGCGGTCCGTGAAGGTATCGCGCCGCGTGTAGGGTCGCATCCGACGACGTGCCGAGGAGGTGAGAACGATCGACGAGGTCCCGAAGGATCAGGCCGTCCAGCTGAAGCTGCTGCGCCAGGAGATCGAGGCGTTGCGGCGGCGCCTGCAGGACACCCCGCAGCGCATCCGCACCCTCGAGGAGCGTCTGCTGGAGACCAAGGGCCAACTGGCCCAGGCCGTCTCGCAGAACGAGAAGCTGACCCACACACTGCGTGAGGCGCGCGAGCACATCGGCGCGCTGCGCGAGGAGGTCGAGAAGCTCACCCAGCCCCCGAACGCCTACGGCACCGTGCTCCAGCTCAACGATGACGGCACCGCGGATGTGTTCTCCTCGGGGCGGAAGATGCGCGTGGCGATCCATCCCGAGATGGAGGGCGCCCTCGAACGCGGCCAGGAGGTCGCGCTGAACGACTCCCAGAGCGTGGTCCTCGCTCGCTCCGCCGACGGCACCGGAGAGGTTGTCACCCTCGCCGAGTTGCTGGAGGGCGGTCGCCGGGCGGTGGTGAGCTGCCGCGCGGATGAGGAGCGGGTCGTGGATCTCGCCGAGGACCTCGACGGTGTCCCGCTCCGGGTGGGCGACCCGATGCTCATGGACGTTCGCTCCGGTCTCCTCACCGAGCGTCTCGTGCGCTCGGAGGTGGAGGATCTGGTGCTGGAGGAGGTTCCCGAGGTCACCTACGACGACGTCGGCGGGCTCGACACGCAGATCGAGAAGATCACCGACGCCGTGGAACTGCCCTTCCTGTATGCGGATCTGTTCGCCGAACACCGTCTGCCGGCTCCGAAGGGCATCCTGCTGTACGGACCGCCCGGCTGCGGCAAGACGCTCATCGCCAAGGCGGTCGCCAACTCGCTCGCCACCAAGGTGGCCGGCGCCACGGGTAACGAGAAGGCGCGCAGCTACTTCCTGAACATCAAGGGGCCGGAGCTTCTCAACAAGTACGTCGGCGAGACGGAGAGGCAGATCCGCAGGGTCTTCCAGCAGGCCAGGGACCGTTCGGCGGAGGGCTGGCCGGTGATCGTCTTCTTCGACGAGATGGAGTCGCTGTTCCGCATGCGCGGCAGTGGCATCAGTTCGGACATGGAGTCCACTGTCGTGCCACAGCTGCTCGCCGAGATCGACGGCGTGGAGGCGCTGCGCAACGTGATCGTCATCGGGGCGTCCAACCGGGAGGACCTGATTGATCCGGCGATCCTGCGCCCGGGCCGCCTCGACGTGAAGATCAAGATCGAGCGGCCCGATGCCGAGGCGGCCGCGGCGATTTTCGCCCGCTATCTCACAGTGGACCTGCCGATCGCCCAGAGCGTCGTGGACACCATCGGCGGCGGCGAGAGGGACAAGGCCGTGCGCGGCATGATCGAGGAGACGGTCGCGGAGATGTACAGCACCGAGGAGCGCAACGAGTTCCTCGAGGTCACTTACCAGAACGGCGACAAGGAGACGATGTACTTCCGCGACTTCGCCTCCGGAGCCATGGTCGAGAACATCGTCCGGCGGGCCAAGAATCTCGCCATCAAGCGCGTCATAGCCGGAGGATCCGGCGGCATCACCCTGGACGACCTGCTGCAGTCGGTCACCCAGGAGCACACCGAGCACGAGGACCTCCCGAACACAACCAACCCGGACGACTGGGCGAAGATCGCCGGCAAGAAAGGCGAGCGGATCACCTTCGTGCGCACGCTGGTGCATCGAGACGATGCCAACAGCGGCGGACGCTCCATCGAGCGCGTCGCCACCGGCCAGTACCTGTAGCACCTCGGACTTCGCCGAACGTGGCCGTCCCCAAGATCTGCGGGCTCGAGACCGAGTACGGCATCACCCATCGCGGTGCCGAGGAATCCAACCCGATCACCGCCTCCTCGCTGCTGATCAACGCCTACCTGTCGGGACTCCAGCACGCCCCCGGCTCGCCGATCGCGCGCGTCGAGTGGGACTTCGAGGACGAAATGCCGGGCCGGGACGCCCGCGGCGTCGGCGGGGGAGACATCGGCTACGAGCCCGAGACGCACCTCGTCAACGCCGTGTTGACCAACGGTTCGCGCTACTACGTGGATCACGCCCACCCCGAGATCTCCGGACCGGAGTGCGCCGATGCCCGCAGCGCCGTGGTGTGGGATCGGGCGGCGGACGTCATCGCGCAACGCTCCATGACCGCGGCCGGGGCTCTGCTCCCGGAGGGACAGGAACTCGTCGTCTACAAGAACAATTCCGACGGCAAGGGCAACTCCTACGGCTGCCACGAGAACTACCTCATGGATCGAGCCACACCCTTCGGGCGCATCGTGCACGGGGCCACCCCACACTTCGTCACCCGCCAGATCTTCTGCGGCGCGGGGAAGCTGGGGACCGAGGCGGCGGGGTCCGAGCGCTTCTCGGTCCCGTACCAACTCAGCCAGAGAGCCGACTTCTTCGAGGAGGAGGTGGGGCTGGAGACGACCCTCAAGCGGCCGATCGTGAACACCCGCGATGAACCCCACGCCGACGCCCGGCACTACCGGCGACTGCACGTCATCGTGGGCGACGCCAACCTCTCCGAAGTGGCCACCTTCCTGAAGGTCGGCACCACGGCGATGGTCCTGGCTCTCGTGGAGCACGACCTCTTCCCCGACGATCTGTGCCTCGCCGCGCCGGTGCAGGCGATCCGCGCCGTCAGCTGTGACCTGAGCCTGCGCCGGCCGTTCCGGCTTGCCGACGGAACCGGCGCGACCGCGCTCGATGTGCAGTGGGAACTCCTCGAGCGCTGCACGAAGTACTGCGACGACGTTGGAACCGATGCGGTGGGCGGCGACGTCGCCGGTGAGGTGCTGGCTCGCTGGGAGACCGTCCTGACACAACTGGAAACCGACCCGCTCAGCCCCGCCACGACGGTGGACTGGGTGGCCAAGTACCGGCTCCTGGAGGCCTACCGCACCCGCAACGTTTGCGACTGGACCGACTCCCGGCTCCAGGCGCTGGACCTCCAATATCACGACCTGCGACCCGAACGCTCGGTGGCGGACCGCCTGGGCCTGGAACGGCTCGTCGACCTCGAGACGGTCCGGTGGGCGACGGAGAACCCACCGCCGGACACCCGGGCGTACTTCCGCGGCCGCTGCCTGCAACAGTTCGCCTCCCACGTCGTAGCGGCGAACTGGGACTCGGTGGTCTTCGATCTCGGCGGCGAGACCCTCCGCCGGGTGCCCATGATGGAGCCTGCCCGCGGAACCAGCCGACATGTGGCTAGCTTGTTCGACGAGTGTCCGACCCCGGCCGACCTCATTGGGAGGCTGCAGCAGTGATGGGTGAGCGCGAGAATCATGGCTGAACGAGAGCGGATCCAGAAGTCGTCCCGGCCGAGCACCGAATCGGAACCGGCGACCGAAGCACCGGCCGCCGGCCCCAGCGGCGACCGCCTGAAGGCCGAACTCGACGACCTCCTCGACGAGATCGATGAGGTGCTCGAGACCAACGCCGAGGAGTTCGTCAACTCCTACATCCAAAAGGGCGGCCAGTAG
>JAPONU010000045.1 GCA_026713745.1 bacterium | reverse complement strand
GGGGAACATGTCGAGGACCCGGCGGTGCACGGATGGGACGAACCCACCGAGTCGGAGATTGTCGCCGACGGTGAGTTCCCGGAACAGCGCTCGCTCCTGGTAGGTGGCCCGCAGTCCTGCACGGACACGGTGCGAGGGGGGCCGCCGGGTCACGTCAACGCCGTCGACGAGCACCTGTCCTCCGGTGGCCGGGAGGACACCCATCAGCGCCTTGGTGAGCGTCGTCTTGCCGACCCCGTTGCGGCCGACGATCGCCACGATCTCGCCGGAGCGCACGGCCAGCGAGATGCCGTGCAGCACGGGCACGGCGTCGTAACCCGCGCACAGATCCCGCGCTTCGAGCCGCATCAGCCCTCCACCCCGAGATACACGGCGCGCACGTCACGGTTCGCTTCGATCTCGGCGACCGTGCCGTCGGCGAGAAGCCGCCCGCGCGCCAGCACTGTGACGCGGTCGGCGACGGCACGGATGAAGGCCATGTCGTGTTCGACGATCAGGATGGGCAGCGAGAACCTGGTGTGCAATTCCCGCAGCAGGGCGGCCACCTGGATGCTCTCGGCGGCGGTCATGCCGGCCGTCGGCTCGTCGAGTAGGAGCACCCGACACGTGCCGGCGAGCGCCATGGCGATCTCCAGCCACTGTTTCTCCCCGTGCGAGAGGTCGCCCGCGGGAGTGGCGTGACGATCCGCCAGGCCGGTGGAGTCGAGCACCTGCAGCGCTCCCGTCGAGACATCAGCCACCCATGCGGCTCGGGTCAGTTCCCAGGGCGAGGGACGGGCGGACCATGCCGCCAGGGCGATGTTCTCGGCGACAGACAGCGACCGGATGATCTGTGGCGCCTGGAACTTCCGGCTTACGCCCCGGCGAGCGAATTCCCATGCGGGGTGACCGGTGTAGTCCTCGCCGAACAGTGCGACCGCTCCGCCCTGGTGCTGCTGCTGCCCGCTGAGGATGTCCAGCAGCGTGGACTTGCCGGCGCCGTTCGGCCCGATGAGACAGCGCAGTTCGGCGGCGTCGATTGCCAGCGAGACGCCCTCCAGAGCGTTGAACGACCCGAAGCTCTTGTCGATCGCGGCGGCCTCCATGACGGCGTCGTTGGGTTTCGCCGGGGGGCCTTCGGTGCGTTCGCGAATCTGGGGCAACCGCCGTCGCCTGGTTGCGCGCCCAGCTACCCGGAGGATTGAAGGAACCAGACCGTCGGGAACGAACATCACCGCCGCCACGAAGATGACTCCCGTCGCCAGCACCCAGTACTGGAGCCAGACGTCGGCCAGCGCGGCCGATGCGAAGTTGATGAGCAGGGTGCCGACGACCGGTCCGACGACCACGCTGCGTCCGCCGATGAGCGTCCACAGCACAACGTTCGTGGCGAGGGTGAAGCCGAAGATTCCCGGTGAGACGAATCCCGTGCGGTGCACGTACAGGGCGCCGGCGACGCCAGCCAGCGCCCCGCCGACACTGAACACCCAGATCTTGATGCCGACGGTGTTGTAGCCGAGCGCCTCCACTCGGCGCTCGTTGTCCCGGATGCCGACTAGGACCGCACCGATTGGCCGGGACAGGAGCAAGACGACGCCTGCGATGATCACCACGGCGGCGATCGTGATCGTGAAGTTCTGCCAGGTCTCCGACAGCGTGGATCCGAAGGCACCCAACCGGGGCACGTTCGTGAGTCCGTTGAACCCGCCGGTCACGTCGCGCCACTGCTGGGCGATTTGCTCGAAGGTCAAGGACAGCATGAGGGTCAGCAATCCGACGACCACGAGTGCGAGCCGGCGGCGGAACGCGATCACCGCCACGATCGCCGAGATAGTCGCGCCGGCGGCTGCCGAGGCGGCCAGCGCCGCCACCGACAGCGATGGGTGTGCGGTGGTGATCCGGGCGGTGAGGTAGGCGGCGACCCCGAACGGGAGCAGTTGCCCCAACGACAGGATCCCCGCGTAGCCCCACACCAGCCCCAGGCTCACCGCCAGCACGGCGAGGCTGAGAAACAGCGAGAGTTGCCCGGCGCGGAAGTCGCCGAGATAGAGACTGGCGATGGCCGCGGCGCCGAGAGTCGGCGCGAAGCAGATCAGGCTCCTTCTCATGCGGTCGCTCCGGCGACCGAGGAGCGGCGCATCTGGAGCATTACGACCGCCAGAACCAGCGACGCGATGAGCGCCCAGACGGCGTCGTAGTAGTGGATGAGCGTGGTCTGCACGACCGCGACCACCAAGGCACCCACCAGGACGCCCCAGAGCCGGCTGAACCCGCCAACTATCACGACGAGGAACGCGCTTGGGAGGTAGGACAGCCCCAGGTTTGGCTCAACCGCGCCGAGTGGCGCCACGAGCGCTCCGGCCACTCCCGCCGACGCGGCGCCGAGACCGAACGCCAGCACGTTCGTGACGCCGGTGCGTATGCCGGCCGACTCCGCCAGGTCACGGTCGGCGACGATCGCCCGCACGACCAGCCCGAACTTGGAGCGCGTGAAACCGAGCAGCGTCATGACCACGGTCCCGAGCGCGACGGCGACGAGGATGTACCTGTATGTGGGGAACAGCACGCCCAGCGCTTCAGTGGCGCCGGGTACCGGGTTCGGCGCGCTCTGGAAGTCCTTCGAGAAGACGAGTTCGGCGAGCTGGCGGAGCACGATCGACAAGCCGAACGTTGCGAGGATGGTGAGTTCGGGCTTCCTGTAAATGCGGCGGATCAAGAGAACCTCGATCACCGCGCCCAGGACGAACAGCACCCCCGCCGCGAGCGGAACGGAAACCCAGTGGCTCCAGCCGGCCTCGTGCACCACGAACGCCACGTAGGCGCCAACCATGATGAACTCCCCGTGAGCCAGGTTGATGACGCCCATCAGGCCGAAGGTGATGCCGAGCCCGAGCGCCACGATGGCCAGGGTCGCGAAGAGACTCAGGCCGTTCAGAAGCTCGAGTGTGAGTGCGTTCAGCCGGCGCCTCCACGTCGTATCAGTAGTTCTTGACATGTTGGCATGATGGCCATCGATCGTCAACGGAGGGGACGGGCGTGCTCGTGGCGTTCGACCGCTGCGAGCAGCACCGCCGCGAACTCCACCGCCGTTGCCTCGAGTGGCACCCTGCCGCCTGCAATCACCTCGACGTGGCCCGCACCGAGACGCTCGACCAGCGTCCGGGTGTGGACGCGTGCGAACGGATCGTCGGCGTGTTCGACGACGGTGACGGGGCAGCGGAGGTGGGCCGCCGCCTGCTCCATCGTGTAGCGGCCGACGGCGCGGTGACCCTCGGCCGGGTCGGCCGTGCGCAGCGCGTCCCGCACGAAGCGGGTCAACTGGTCGGTACACCCGCCGTACAAGGGGGCCCGCTGCTCCCACAACTTCAGGAGATGCGATCCGTCGCGTTGCAGTTCCATGGAGTCGATCGGGACCTTCGGGGCGCGCCGAACTCGCTCCTCGCCGTCGATCCACGGCGTGGACGACAGAACGAGGCCCTTGACGAGGTCCCGACGGCGGGCAGCGAGCTCCACCGCGACGACGCCGCCCGTGTGGTGCCCACAGACGGTGACGGGGCCGACCGCCGCCTGCTCGATCACGGCTGCGGCGGCCGACGCATAGTTCTCGATGGATGGACCGGCCGGATGCTGGTCCGAGGCCCCCATGCCCGGCAGGTCGATCGCCAGGAGGTGGAGGCGATCCGCCAGGATCGTCATTACCTCTTCGAACTCATCCCAGCTGCGCGGCGTCTGATGCAGCAAGAGGACGCTCGGGCCGTTGCCGGCCTCGGCGACGTGGATCTGCCCCGAAGGGCCGTCCACGTAGCGTCGGCGGGCGCGGGCTGCCGGCGCCGCGGCGTCGACGTCGCGAGGCGTGGCCGGCGGCGAGCCGACCCGGCCGGTTGGTGCGGGGCCGGTCACTGGTGCGACGTGATGAAGTCGATGCTGAGCGGGTTGAACTCGTCCGCGTGCTCGTGCTGGGGCCAGTGCCCGCAGTTGTTGAAGATCCGCAACTCCGACCCCGACACGTTCTCCTGCATGGCCCGGGCCTCGGGCACGTCGCCGAAGGGGTTCTGGCTGCCCCAGATGATCAACGTCGGCGCGGTGATGCGCTGCAGTCGTTCGGGCCGCATGAGGTTGCGCTGCCTGATCTCCATCTCCTGCAGGCACAGCAGGTTGTGGAGGTTCGCCTGGAACTCGGGCTGGTGGTAGATGCGGTAGCGGATCTCGGTGAGTTCCTCGGAAACATCGCGCTCGCCGTCGTACATCAGGAGGTGCAGGCGATCACGGGTGAGGGCGATGTCGTCGGTGAGTGCAGCCCTGGTTGTCGTTGACTTGATGCGCGCCATCACCTCGGGATTTGCCTTGGTGCCGCCGGCGGCGACCAGTTGCAGGGTGCGGACCCGCTCGGGTCGCTCGCTGGCCAGCCATCCGGCGGTCCATCCTCCCAGCGACTCGCCCACGAGGTTGGCGCGGTCGATGCCCATTGCGTCGAGGTAGCCGACGAGGTGGTCGACGTAGCGGGGAATCTCATAGGGGTAGTCGGGCTTGCCGGTGTACCCGTGACCCAGGGCGTCGATGGCGTGGCAGCGCAGGCCGGCCGCGACGTGGGGGACGAAGTTCCGTGAGAAGGCCTCGAGGTGGCCGCTGGTTCCGTGGAGGAACACCACGTCGGGGCCAACGCCTGCGATCAGCGCCCTGGTCGGCACGCCGGCGGCCTCGACGGTTCGCACCTCGAAGTCGATGCCGGTGAGGTCGGTCCAGATCGTCATGGTCGCTCTCCTGTTGGGTCGATGGTCTGGTGTGGTTGGCCGGTCGGGCCTGATCGGGGCGCGGGATGCGTCGTCGGCGCGGCATCTGCCGGAGTGACGGTGGCCACGGCCATACCGGTGAGCCACTCGGGCATCGGCGAGTAGGCGAGCACCTCGCCCGCTGTGGCGCCGACCGCGGCGCACATGGCGATCCAGGATCTGATTTCGTTACCGCCGTTACCCGCGGCGGCAACGAGGTCCCGGTTACCAAGACGATGTGCCAGCGCCGCGTGTTCTCCCGCGGCCACCGCGTTGAGGAACTCGGCGTCGAAGTCGGTGTTGATGGCGGGAGGCGCGCTGAGGATGATCCGGCGCCTGCGTTCCTCGTTCCCGGCCCAGTCGGCTTTGCCGTGGCGCCACGAGTCAACGAGGAACCGGTCGTCGTCGGATTCCGGGGCGGCCCAGTCGGGGAACGGCAGGGCGTGGCTCAGGCCGCCCGTCCCGATCACGGCCACATTCCGGTCACCCGGTAGCCGGCGGGCCGCGGCCCCGAGTGCCTGTCCGAACGCGCAGGTCCTCGCCGGGGTCGGCAATGGCGGCGCGAAGCAGTTGACGACGATCGCCACGACGGGGACGCTCGTGGGCACGAGGTACTGGATGGCGTGGCTGATGCCGTGGTCAATGAGCAGTTCGGCGGAGAACGCCATGTCCAATCCGTTCTCGATGAGGTCCTCGCAGAGCGCCAGAGCGGCGGCAGGATCCGTGCGTTGCGGGCCGGTTGGGGTGCCGTGCTCGCCCGCCGCGATCACCTCCCCGACCCCGACGGTGAAGGCCGGCATCAAGTCGAGGCCGATGCCGCGGAAATGGTTGGAGCCGATGATCAGGACGAGGTCGGGGGATTCCTGTTCGAGTCGGCCGCGCGCCTGGCTGAGCGCGTTGCGGAAGCGATGGGCGCGGCCGAGGTGCTCCACGTCGTGCCAGCGTGTGTTCATCAGCGTGGTGTGCGACGCGCCGACTCCCAGCACCACCCGGCTCATCCGGCACCCCCGAGATATTCGAAGGTGGTCCGGATGAGGTGCCGCGAGAGCGCCACCTGATCGTCGGGGTCAACGGCGTTCATGCCGTACTGGAAGTCCACATCGACACCCGGTGCGGCCACCTTGGGCAGGCCGATCCTCGCTGTCGGCACACCGTTGTGCCGGAGGATGTTGGCGTCTGTCGCTCCTGAGAGGCCTCGCGGGGGCTGGTGGGGGCGACCGGTCTCGGCTTCCCAGGCCGCGATCGCCGCCCGCACGATCGGCTCGGACGGGTCGGTGCAGGTGCCACCGACGGCGAGCGTCCGGGTCACTGTGGCTGATGCGCCGGTGGCGGCCGACCAGTGATCGATGCGTCCGGTGAGGGTTCGCTCGGCGGTGCCGGCGTCGGTACCGGGCGGGAGGCGCAGGTCGACCGTGAACTCGCAGGCATCTGCGGTGAACGCCGTTGCCCGGGCCTCGCCCCCGTTGACCGAGGCGACGATGCCCTGCGGGCGATTGAACTCGTCGGTCCGCGTCTCGGCCCACTCGTCGATCCAGGTCTCCACCTCGAGTATCAACGCAGCGGCGTCGGCGATGGCGTTGCGGTAGGCGAGCAGGTGACGGCTGCCGACGTAGGTGTGGGTCCCCGCGACGCGCACGGTGAACCAGGCCAGGCCGACCTCGTTCCAGGAGACCGACCAACCCGATTTGGCGATGACCGCGGCGTCGGGGCGGACCGCGCCGATGAGCGCGGCACAGCCTGCGCCGTGCCCGTCCAACAGGTCCGGTGCGCGCCGATTGACAGGCATCCCGAGACAGCCGAATCCGGCGATGATCCGCCCAGGCAGATCGGCTCCTGCGGCGGCGAGCGCCTCGATGGCCATCAGCACGCACGCGGCGTGCCCCTTGGGATTGTGAGCGCCGAGGCCGACGAGCCATCCGTGCTCGGTACCCAACGTCGGCTCCATGGCGGGCCGCAGCGGAGAGGTCACAAGCGCCCGGTCCTCTGCGGCGTCTCCCGACGTGATCGTGTCGATCGGCGAATAGAGCAGCAGCGACGACCCCCGCCGGGAAGAGCCGAGCGTGCCCCAGGCATTGGCTGCGGTGGCGTCGAGCCACTGCTCGTGGGCCTGAGCGCCGGCGGCGTCGAGCGTCTCGGCGATCTGCACCGCGAGGGCGCCCTCGCGCCCCGTCGGCGAGGCGGTGCTGACGAGCATGCCGGTGAGTTCCGCCAGGCGCGAGGCGGACACGCCGGCGAGGGCCGCCTCCAGCGCGCTCATCGCTTCGGGGACTGGGGGACCGAGCCGACCCAGGTGCCGGTGGTCCTGGTGAGCAGGCGCACAAGGGCGCGCTTGATCCAGGAGATGATCCTCACGGCCCGCACCCTGTGGCCGGAGCGCGTCCGGCCGGCGTGCACCGCCTCTGGAACCCGCTGGCCGCGCTCATGAGGCGTCGGTGACCCCGGGCCGGTCGGACTGGTTCAGGAACCCGGTGACCATCGAGTGGAAGTGCTGCGGACGCTCCTCCTGCAGGTGGTGCGAGGTCTTGTCCATCACGTAGAGCTGCCCGTGCTCGATCATGCTGGCGAGCATCAGCGGGTAGTCCGGCGTGAGGAAGTCGTCGTACATGCCCCAGGCGAACAGGACCGGGCAGCGGATGAGCCCGAGTTCGGCGGTGAGGTCCTGCCAGTCGCCTCGGGGACTGTCGCTACGCGCCGCGAGGCTCATCTCGCCGGGGTCGACCGACTGCTCGTAGCGGAGCGTCACTGTTTCTTCTGGAACGGCGCCGGCGTCGTACCACTCGAGGGCGGCCATCAGGGCGCGCATCTTGGCCTTCGTGGGACCTTCTCCACCGAAGTAGGCGTCACGGGCTCTCCGGCCCCGACGCCCGCCCTCGGGCAGTGGCGCAAGCGGCCCGCGGAAGATCGGCATCGATCCCGTCACCACGAGCGAGCGCACCCGGCTCGGGTACTTTGCGGCGAGGTTCAGGGCGATCGATCCGCCCCAGGAGTTGCACACGAAGTCGGCCCGGGGGACCTCGAGCGACTCCAGCAGGCCCGCGATGGTGCGGGCGTGGAAGTCCCACATCGGCCCACCGATGGTGCACTTCTCGGACTTGCCGTATTGCAGCAGGTCGACCAGGTGGCAGGTGCGGTCAGCGGCGAACAGCGGCGCCACGGCTCCGAAGTCCGTCCACGCCGTGCAGCCGGGGCCGCCGCCGTGGAGGAACACCGTCGGGGGTCCGGCGTCGCCGAGCGTGATCACGTGGTACTCCACGCCGCCGGCGTCGACGGCCCGCCCAGGGGGCTCAGGGCCGATCATCGCCCGCCATTTCCTCGACGAGTCGGCGCCATTCGATCAGCGAGATGTCCGGCCGGTAGAGCCGCTCGGGCGGAGCGTCGGTCTCCGCCACCATCCAGTGGTCCTGAGCCGAGAACTGCCCGTGGAACAGCCAGCGGATCCCGGCGAGGTACTTGGCGTAGAACAGGAACGCAGGGCGCCGACGCTGCCGTCCGGCTGGCGCTGCAGCATGATGTCGTGCCCGCAGACGCGCCGGGCCACCGGGGCGTCCCGAACCTCGTTCGACCACAGCACCGGGTACCAGAAGTTCTCGAGACCGCTGACGGCTGCGTCGTAGGTCGGCCATGACGACCAGTCGGCCCGCCCCATGGATCTCTTGGCGTCCTCGGAACTCTGCCGGACGGCGGGCATCAGCGGGTCGCAGGGCGGTCGAGCGATCGGGGTCTCATAACGTCCAAGCAGTCGGGCACGGGCACGGCGGATGACCCCGGATGCCGGGTCGGTTCGGCCGGTCCACCAAGGAACCGACCGAACCGATCACCCGGAAGCGCCGCGAGAGGCGCCAGGGCGGTGGCTACGGCAGGTCGCAGGTCTCGTCCGGATGGACGGATGCGAACGATTCGACGATCAGCTGCGAGCCGTCGGCCTGGATCTCGGCCACGTAGATGGGCTGCGCCAGGTGGCGGCTCTCGGTAATGGTGATGTCACCGGTGGGTGTGGACAGCGACAGTCCTTCCATCGCTGCCGCCACCGCTGCGGTGTCGGTGCTGCCGGCGGCGTTGGCAGCAGCGGCGTAGAGCAAGGCGGCGTCGTAGATGTGGGAGCTGAACGTCATGTGCGGCGGGGCATCGGCTCCGAACTGCTCGTAGTAGCGGCTCACGAACGCCGTGTTTGCGGCGTTCTCCGCTTCCTTGAAGTAGCCCATCGTGACGAACATGCCGGCGGTGACGGCCGGGCCCATCGCGCCCAGGACGTTCTCCTCGTAGATGTTGGCGAGACGTGGGATGGCGTCCTGGCCGATGCCGAAGTCCACGGCCTGGGTCTCGAAGGCAATGGCGTCGCCGCCCACGAGTGCAGGGAAGATCAGATCCGCTCCGGAGCCTGCGATCTGTTGGGCCACCGATGAGAAGTCCTGGGTTCCGAGCGGGACGTACTCCTCGCCGACCACTTCGCCCCCTGCAGCCTCGATGTACTGGCGCGCCCAATCGAAGCTGGTGCGGGGCCACACGTAGTCGTTGCCGAGCAGGAACCAGGTCTGGCCACCGGTCTGCTCCATGACCCACGGGATCACCGGAGCGAGTTGCTGGCTGGGCACCTCGCCGGTGTTGAACATCACCGGCGAGCACTCGCCGCCCTCGTAGAGCGCGGCGTAGATGTACAGAACGTCGGCGTCCTCCGCGAGCGGCTTGGCTGCCTCGCGGGTCGCGCTCGAGTGGGTGCCGAGCACCACGTCGACGTTGTCGGAGTCGATCAGCTGTTCCATGGCCTGACGGCCCACTGAGGGATCAGTGGCATCGTCGGCGAGGACGGTCACGACGGGGCGGCCGTTGATGCCGCCGGCGGCGTTGATGTCCTCCTCGATGAATGCGGTGATGTTCGCCGTCGGTTGCCCGAAGATCCCTGCCGGCCCACTGTTGGAGAAGAGGATCCCGATGACCACCGGCTCCCCTGAGGGCGCTGCCGGCTCCGGGGGCGCCTCGGTCTCGGCGGGCGCCGGTGGGGGCTCAGGCGGAGCTGGAGGCTCGTCGGCCGGCGGCGGCTCCTCGGCGGGAGGAGCGGGCGGCTCACCGGCCGGCTCAGGTGGCGGTGGGGGCTCGGGTGGGGCCGGTTCGCTCGGCTCAGCGGTGTCTCCGGAGTCGGAGACCGCTGCGGGCGGAGGGGCCACGGGCGTCGTCCCGGCGTCATCGTCGCCAGCGCAGGCTGCGGCGGCGAGCGCGAGCAGAGCGATGATCGAGACCGGAAGCCACCAGCGGCGCCGCGCGCCGCGCTGCGATAGTGATCTCATGGGGAGCCTCCTATATGTGAGCCGATGTTGACATATTGGCGGCTCACGGCGGCCGGGTCAAGTCCCAGGAGACCCCATGGCAGAGCAATTGTCGGCGGCGGCCGCTGTTTCGGCCGCCTCGCCGGTCAGGAGGCGCGAGTCGCCGCAGGCAACTCGTCGAGCACCCGCACTCCCGAGCGGGTGGCTTCACCGAGGAGCAGCGACTTCAGCGAGCCCCCGCGATCACACCGCCGGGGACCTTGGAAGCACGCGCTGCGCAGCCCGCTCAATACCGCGGTCGGCTCCACTCCCCCGCCGACATAGCAGGCCCGCGCCCACGTGTGAATCGCTTCGTACACCCCTTCCGCAGCGGCAGAGACCGGCGCCGAACAGGGGCCGAAGCGATCCGAGTAGCGCCGCAGGAACTCGCGATTCTCCCCTGTGTCGAGGCCGACGAAGTAGCCCAGCGCATTCCAGATACCCATCGCCGACTCACCGAGATGCTCCACCACGGCATCGTCCATGAGAGGAGCGAACGTACGGGTGCCGTGGCGCAGTCCGGCTTCTGCGAACTCGCGCTCGAAGCGCACATGGTCCTGGCCGACGAAGCTCGACACCACGTGGTCGACCTGGCACCGGTCGATGGCTGACAGCACCGGCTCGAATTCCTGGGCACCCAGCGGCAGGTATCCCTCGCCGGCCACCGTGCCGCCCGTGCGCTCGATGACAGCTCTGGCGGTGGCACCGATCGCTCGGGGCCAGGAGTAGTCGTTTCCAGCCAGGAACCAGCGGGACCCGCCGGTCTGGGCAGCCATGCGGGGCAGCGCGCGGTGAAGCTGGTCCAAGGGAGTCTCGCCGAAGCGCACGAGCAACGGATGACTCAGCGTCGGCTCGCTGGTCGGGGTGTACAGGTACGGGATGCCGTTGGCGATGGCGATCGGACCGGTGACTGCGTAGGTCGCGGACGAGTGCATACCCACGACCGCCGCAAGGCCGGGGATCCGGCAGAGACGTCGCATGGCGATCGCTCCAACCCCGGGATCGGTGGAGTCGTCGGTGACGATGAGTCGCACCTGGCGACCCATCACTCCCCCGTCGGCGTTGATCTCCTCCACGGCGAGTTGGGCGCAGTTGACCGTGGAGCGACCCAGAATGCCGGCACTGCCCGAGAGCGACGCCAGCAACCCCAGTGGCACCTCCCGGGCGTTCACGTCGACGCCGCTCAGCAGCCCGAGTTCCGCGCCGAGCCTGGCAACCTCGTGATCGGCGATCGTGATCCGAACCCGCAGCAAGGTGCCGCCGCCGGAAATGGGGTCGAAGCGGCACACCACGCGTCCCGCCCAGGGGGACTCGTGCGCCAGATCGATGCGCCGGTTAGGGCGGTACGACAGAACCCGCGCCGTTCCGGCCGAGCGCGTCGGCCCCCCGAGCGGCAGTGCGAGCCGCACCAGAGACCCTGGCCGCAGCGCCGCAGCTTCGGCGCCGAAGAGCCACCCGAGCGCTGGGTCGCCGGACCCGAACAGCTCGAACAACTCGCTGGGGCAGGCCTCCAGCCGCACCTCGTTGTGCAGAACGAGTTCAGCCATGGCGCCGCCGCTTAGGCGCTCTGTTCGTCGACCCGACCCTGCACGGTGCCGCCCGCACTCGACGCGCCCTGAACCGCCGAGGCCAACTGGTCGAGGGAGTTCTGGTAGACGGAGGTCAGGAACGCCACAACCGCATCCGCCGGCGAAGGCGTCACCGAGTAGTGCCGGAACCGCCCATCGCGGCGCTCAGCGATCAGCCCGGCCAGGCGCAGGATGCGCAGATGCGACGACACTGCGGTGCGGCCGACAGCATCGAAGCGGGCCGCAATCTCACCGGCGGTGAGTTCCTCGTGCTCGCCGATCAAGCTGAGGATGGCTCGCCGGGTCGGATCCGCCAGCGCGGAGAAGATGGCATCGCTGTTTGACGTTGTCATTGCAGTCCCCGTGTCGGTTGGTCAACATTTGCCCACACATGCTGCCATACCTGTCAACAGCATGTGCTTCCGGACCTTGCCCAGCGCCGTGCGCGGCAACTCGTCGACGACGATCCAGTCCCTGGGTCGCTTGTACCGGGCCAGTTGGTTCCGGCACCACTCGTCCAGCCCTTCGACTTCCACCGACGCGCCGGCCGCGGGGACCACGAAGGCCACCGGCACCTCCCCCCAGCGGGCATGGGGTCGCCCCACCACGGCAACCGCCGACACCGACGGGTGCTCGCCGACCGCTCGCTCGACCTCTGCGGGATAGACGTTCTCGCCGCCGGAGATGATCAGCTCCCGCTTCCGGCCGGAGATCCAGACGAATCCGTCTTCGTCGGCGTAGCCGAGGTCACCGGTCACGTACCAACCGTCGGAGAAGGCTTGCCCGGTCTCCTCCGGACGGTTCCAGTAACCGGTGAACAGGTTCTGGCCGCGAACCCACAGCTCGCCCGTCTCCCCCGCGGCGACATCCGCGCCGTCGGAGTCGACGATCCGCAACTCGCAGTGCCGTGCCGGCTTGCCGCACGACCCGATCCGGTCGGCGTCCTCGTAGTCGAGCACGACGGCTGTGGGACCCGTCTCGGTGGACCCGTACACCTGCACGACACGAACACCGAGCGCGTTGAAACGTCGGATCAGGTCCTCGGACACCACCGATGACCCGCAGTTCAGGGCCCCGAGTGAGGCCAGGTCTTGCGGCGCGAGGGAAGGTTCCGCCAGCAGAGCCGACATGGCCGCGGGGACGAGCAGGACGTGCGTCGGGCGGTGCCGCCGCATGATCTCGATGAGACCCGCGGGGTGGAAGCGCTCGGCCAGCACGACAGTACCGCCGGCGAAGAGGCAGGGGATCGTCTGGATGTTGAGTCCGCCGACATGGAATAGCGGCAGGACCGAGGCGACGACCGAACCAGTGTCGAAGCCCTCATGCGCGATGGCATTCGAGACTGTGTAGAACAGCGAGCGCTGGGACAGAACCGCACCCTTGGGGGTCCCCGTGGTACCGGACGTGTACACCAGCAGCAACGAGCGCTCCGGGTCGCCCCGCATTCGGGGAGCCGGACCCGCTCCCTGGCATCGGTCGTCGTGCGCGCGTGATGCGAACCCGTCCAGATCCTCCGGCTCGCCTCCGGCCTCACGGATCAGGCACTCGTGCGCGGCATCGGCCAGCACGAGCGCCGGCTGGCAGTCCTCGAGTTGGAATCGCACCTCGGGCGGGGTCAGCCGATTGTTGACCGGGGCGAGCATCGCCCCGATACGAGCGCAGGCGAAGACCAGTTCCAGCATCTCGATCCGGTTCGAGCAACAAACCGCGACACGGTCGCCGGCGCCGACACCCATGGTGTCGAGCCGCGCCGCGACCCCGCGTACGCGGACCTCGAGTTCGGCGTAGGAGACCTGCTCACCACCGAAGACGACGGCGACCCTTGCCGGGGCGCGCTCCGCCCACCACGTGATCCAGCCCGAAGGATCTGCGCTCCGGCGGTCACCGCTAGCGGGGCCTGCCTCGACGGCTTGCTTCACGTCTGGTGTCGCTGGCCGAGACACTGGCGCGCCGCGCCCTACCGGGGATCCCGGGACCGCGCCACCGACAGCACCGCGTCGATGATCTTGCTGTAGCCGGTGCAGCGGCAGAGGTTTCCGGCGAGACCCTCGCGGATTGCGGCCTCGGAGGGTTCGACGCCGTCGCGCAGCAGTTGCTCGGCGGCAACCACCATTCCCGGTGTGCAGAACCCGCACTGCGCGGCGCCGTGGGCGACGAACGCCTCCTGCAGGTCGTTCATCACCTGTCCCCGTCCGGCGATGCCCTCGACGGTCGTGACGCTGGCGCCGTCGAGTTGTCCAACGGTCTGCAGGCACGACACCACCGACCGGCCGTCGAGAATCACCGTGCATGCGCCGCAATCCCCGGTGAGGCACCCCCACTTCGTACCCGTGAGGTGCAGTTGCTCACGCAGCACCGACAGCAGGGTGTCGCGGGGCTCGACGTACGTCTGCACCGTGTCGCCGTTGACGTTGAGGCTGACTCTCATGCGAGAGTTCCCGGCCTGGCCGAAGCGTCGGTTGTATCCCGCTGTCCGCGGTGCGCCCGATGCTGACCGACGCCAGCCGAAGAGATTCGACCGTTCACCGGTGCAGGTCCGCCTGGCCACACGCCGGTTGCGCGGGCGTGGGCAATCGACAGAGCCCGCGCCGCCAGCACTCCGGCGACGTGCCGGCGGTACTCCGCCGTGCCGCGAACGTCGCTGATCGGGGCGCAGGCTGCTGAGGCCGCCTCGCGAACAGCGGCAAGCCGCTCGGCGGACAGCGGGTGTCCGACCAGGAGATGATCGACTCCAGGCACCAACACCGCGGTGGGCGCGACCGCGCCGAGTGCAACCCGCGCCGCCTCGATCGGGGCGTCGGAGCCCGCGCCGCCGGCGAGTACCCAGGCGGCGGCACCGACGCCCGCCAGATCCATGGCCCATCGCACGGTCTGGCGGACATAGCAGGAACCGCTGCGGGCCGGAATCCGCAGCCGAGTTCCCACAACAAGTTCGCCGGCGGCCAGGCTCGTGCCCCTGGGACCGGTAAACAGCGAAATCACGGCCTGTTCACGCACGCCGTCGGGGCCGTACACGACGACGACCGCATCATGGGCGAGCAGCGGCGGAGTCATGTCCGCGGCCGGCGAGGCGTTGCAGAGGTTGCCGCCGAGCGTTGCCATGTTGCGGATCTGTACCGATCCCAGCACCCGGGCGGCCTCGGAGAGGGCCGGGGCCCGGGAGATGATCCCCGGGTCACGCTCGATGTCGCTGATCGCCGTGGCTGCACCCACATGGAGCACGTCGCCGTCCCACCGCACGCCAGCGAGTTCGTCAATGGCACTCACGTCCACGAGTGGGGCATCCGGATCGACCCGGCCCAGCCGCCGGTCGATCACCAGGTCGGTACCGCCGGCCAGCACGATCGCGCCGGGAGTGTCCCGCAGGATCGCGACGGCTTCGGCGACTGAGGCGGGCCGCTGGTAGGCGCTCATGTGGGCCCCGCGATCTGAGTTCCCAAGTCCAGCTTCTCGATGTTCGAGCGTTCGCCGGTCTCGATCCACTTGCGAAGCTTCCAGGGGCGCATGGGGTAGCAGCGCGGCCGCACACCGACGGCGTCGGCCACCGCGTTGGCGATCGCCGCGGGCGGGAGGATGATCCCGCCCTCGCCGATTCCCTTCGCTCCGAATGGTCCGAGCTCATCTTCGGTCTCCACGAGCGTGACGTCGATGGGCGGGACGTCCACGGCCGTCGGCATGCCGTAGTCGTGGAGGTTGGGAGCGGGGAATCTGCCCTCGCGCACCGGCAACTCCTCGCTGAGAGCGAGTCCGATACCCATGGCGGCGCCACCCTCGATCTGCCCCTCGCAGCTCATCGGGTTGATGGCGCGTCCCACATCGTGGGCAGCCCAGAGCCCCACCAGGCGCACCATTCCGGTTTCTGGATCGACCTCGACTTCAGCGACGTGAGCCCCGAAGCCGTACGTGGCGGAGATGTTCCCGATGTAGTTCTCGTCCTGGCGCTGAGTGGGCGGGTCGTAGAACGCTGACGTCATGATGATGGAGCTGCCCTCGCGCAGGAGCCGCCTGCGCACCGCCTTGTCGTAGCGGAGTTCCAGTTGGGGCTCGTCGAGCGGCGAGATGACCCCGCCGCGGATCGTCAGCGAG
>JAPONU010000044.1 GCA_026713745.1 bacterium | reverse complement strand
TCGAGGATGCGGCCGAGCACCTCGCGGATCTGGCCGAGCACAACCGGGCCGATGTGGCCTCTTCTTTCCTCGACCCGACTCGCGGTGACGGCGCGGACGTGGTGGCATTGGACGGCAGAACTCTGTGAGAGCCCATTGAAACGATCGGGCTCCACTCGGACCTCGGTGTCGAAGCCACGGACCGTCGAGGTGATGGGAACCACTTGGATCACGGCAGGGGAACCGTCGAGCAGTCGTTGCGCGGTCACCACGACCGCCGGGCGTCGGAAGCCGGCCTCTCGCTCGGCGGGGACTCCGAAGTCCAGTTCGACGACGTCACCCGAGGTCAGCATCGAGCCATGCGATGTCGTCCGGGGTCAACTCACAGTTGAGTTGGGTTCCCATGCGCTCCTGGCTCAAGTGCCGGACCGCGAGGGCCACCGCTGCTCCAACGGTGGTCTCCAACGCTGCGGCCAGCTTCTTGAGCTCGCGATGGGTTGCCAGATCGATCCGGACGCTCGTTGTCTGCATGTTGCCAGACTACCAGTCTGTAGCAGATTCTGCCTACAGATCTGTAGTCAAGCGCGGCCCATCGTGAAGAACTCGTCGTTGGGGCGCATGGCGGTGAGGTGGGCCATGCGGTTGGACATGGCGAACAGTGCCGTGATGGCGCCGATGTCCCAGATGTCCTCGTCGCTGAAGCCGTGGTCCCGGAGTCCGTCGTAGTCGGCGGGGCCGATGCCGGCGGGCTCGCGGCACATCTCCAGGGCGAAGTCGACCATGGCGCGCTGGCGGTCGCTGATGTCGGCCTGGGCGGGGTCGATGGCCAGCTGGTCGGCCAGCAGCGGGTCCTTGGAGCGGATGCGCAGGACCGCGCCGTGCGCGACGGTGCAGTAGAGGCAGTCGTTGGCGGCGCTGGTGGCCACGACGATCATCTCCTTCTCGGCCGGAGTCAGCCCACCCTCAGCCGCCATCAAGGCATCGTGATACGCCAGGAAGGCACGCAACTCGGCCGGCCGGTGGGCGAGCGCCAGGAAGACGTTGGGTACGAAGCCCGTCTTGGTCGCCACCTCTTCGATCCGCTCTCGCAGATCCTCCGGGATATCGGCCAGGTCGGGAACCGGGAAGGAGGAGATGGGCTGGTCAGTCATGCGGCGAGCCTATCCAGCACCCCTGCGATGGCTCCGGTGGCGCTCGCCGGGTTATCATGCGGCCTTCACGGAGAGGTGGCCGAGTCCGGTTGAAGGCGCTCCCCTGCTAAGGGAGTAAGGGTCACAAGCCCTTCGTGGGTTCAAATCCCACCCTCTCCGCCACAAGCTGCGAGGCCAGGGTCAACAAGTCCCCTGACGGGACGATCGGATGTTTGCGAGGTTCTGCGTCCGGTCTTGGATCTGTTCGCTTCGGCTTGAGCGCCATCTCGCTTTCCTGGCCCTTGGCTCACCTTGCGCCCAGCGGGTTTCGGGGCGACGACGCTTAGGCTCGCCCGCGATCATGTCCGAGGGCCTCTTCTTTGCCGGACGCCGCCGCGTGTCTTTGACCGCCCAGGGCTCAACACTCGAGCCCTTCGGGTTGGTGGAATGGGCACTGCTGTGCGGGGTGGCCCTCATCTGGGGATCCTCGTTCCTGTTCATCGAGATTGGTCTGGAGTCGCTGGCGCCGACGGTCGTTACCTGGGTCAGGGTCACGCTCGGCTTCTTGACCTTGATCGTCGTCCCGGCCACCCGAGTGCCGCTGGACCGAGCCGACTACCCGCGTGTCGTCCTGCTCGGACTCATTTGGGTGGCCGTTCCGTCTCTTCTGTTCCCGATAGCCCAGCAGCACATCGACTCGGCTCTGGCCGGCATGCTGAACGCCGCGGTGCCGATCTTCAGCACGTTGGTCGCCATCGTGCTGCTCCGGTCATTGCCCCGTTTCCGCCAAGCCGCCGGCGTCGCGCTCGGGTTTGCCGGAACGGTCGGCATCGGCCTGCCCGCGGCGCTGGGATCCTCTTCCGCCGCCCGGGGGGTTCTGCTCGTGGTGGTGGCCACCGTCTGCTACGGAATCGCCCTGAACCTGGCGGTCCCCCTCCAGCAGCGTTACGGAGCGCCGGCGGTGATGATGAGAGCGCTGGGTGTCGCCGCCATCGCTACGGTGCCCTTCGGCCTGGCCGGAATGGCCGGCTCGCGGTGGAGTGCAGGACCGGTCGTGGCGGTCGCAACGTTGGGAGTCATCAACACCGGCGCCGCGTTCGTGATCATGGCGGCGCTGGTGGGCAGAGTGGGCGCAACCCGCGGCGGTGTGGCCGTCTACTTCATCCCCATCGTCGCCATGGTGCTGGGCATCGTGTTCCGCTCCGAGGTCATCCTTCCACTGCAGTGGGCCGGAATCGCAGTCGTGCTGCTCGGCGCCTGGCTCACCAGCCGCCGCGAGTCCCGAGTCGTCCACCGCCCACCCCCGGACTGACCACCCCGCATCGTCGGCCGGAACCGAGCCTCCCCGGAGTTCACGCGGGCCGGTCGCCCCGCTTGCTGCCCGATTGCAAAGTATTGCGACTAGTGCAATGCAGAAAATGAACGCGCAAAGGGATGCGCATAGCCGCAGGAGCCAGCCTTGCCCCACGAAACCACTCGAGTCCCCGGCGTGGCGGGTTTGAAATAGCAGGGTTGCAAAGTTATGCGCTGACCTTTACGTGACTTGCTAACGCGCAAAGTGGAACGTATCCATCGCGACTACTCGGTCATTGGCCAGGTGCGGGTAGCCATCGAGGGGTCGCAGGATCTGGCGGTCACAAGCGCCGGAGCATTTCCCGGGGGGATCACAATTGACAACCTCTTGACAGCGCCGCCGCAAGCCCGGAACCCGCTAATCGCTGACGCATTCAAACGCGCCGGGCTGGTCGAGCGGACAGGCCGCGGTGTCAACCGGGCGTTCAGGAGCCAGTTGGCTCTGGGACGACCTCGACCTGACTACTCACGATCGACACGTGCGTGGGTCGAAGCTCGACTGCCGGCAGGCCCAGCCGACCGGGAACTCGCTTCGTTCATTGCGGCTTCCGAACGTGACGGTGAACCGCTCGACCTCCGCACGCTGCAGGTGCTCCACGAGGTGCGAGTTGAGAGTCGAGTTACTTCGAGTCGCGCAGGTGAACTTCTGCAGGTCGGGGCCGACGAGGCTCGATCAGTTATGAATTCGCTCGTTGAACGCGGCCTCCTGGAATCCCGCGGTGAAGGCAGGGGACGCAACTATCACCTGGCCGCCGAGTTGTACAAGGAGATGGGCGAATCAGCTGCGTACGTCCGTACACGCGGCTTTGACCCGATACAGCAGGAGCAGATGATCCTTACCTACGTCAACCGGCACGGCTCGATCGGGCGCGCTGAGGCGGCCGAGTTGTGCCGGATCGCACCCGATCAAGCCTCGCGACTGCTGCGACGCCTGGTGAGGGACGAGAAACTCCGGATGACTGGCGCCCGGCGAACGGCTCGCTATGGGAGCGTCGAGGACACTCCACTCGAGAATCGCCGCCTTGGTCGGCGAGCGAGTCGCCGCTGAGTTCGGCCGGGGTGAGGGGCGGGCGAGTTGGCGCCGACAGCCGGGCCCAACGCGGCTCAGAGGTCGGCCAGGAGCCTCTCGTAGGCCTCGGGGGTGGCGAAGGAGAGTTGCGTGCCGGGGCGGGTGACGCTGTCGGCGGCGACGGTGGTGGCGATACCGACGGCGTCGGTATCGCTGCGGCCGCCGGCGAGAGCCCAGATGAAGCCACCCACGAAGGCGTCGCCGGCGCCGGTGGTGTCCACGGCGTCGACGGTGGGTGCGGGAATGCGTTGCACGGCGCCGTCGGTGCCGACCAGCGCCGAGCCGGCCTCGCCGAGGGTCACCAGCAGGCGGCAGCCCACCCGTTCGGCCAACGACCGCAGGAGGTCGTCGCCGGGGAGGTCATCGGGGTCTGTGCCGGCAAGGGCCGCCAACTCCACCTCATTGGGGATCAGCCAGTCCACCTCGGCCGCCAGGGCGGGCTCCAGGGGCGCGGCCGGGGCAGGGTTCAGGACCGTCACGGCACCCCGGCGCCGGGCGGCGGCGAAAGCAGCGGCTGTCACGCTCTGGGGGATCTCGAACTGCCCGGCCACGACACCCGGTGCCGGCCCGTCGTTCATCGCCGCGATTGCCACATCCGGGTCCATCGCCAGGTTGGCGCCCGGCAGGATGATGATGCGGTTCTGGCCGCCGGCCTCCACCCAGATGGGTGCCACCCCGCTGGCGCCCGGTACCCGGCGCGCCCACGTCGTGTCGATGCCCCGGTCGGCGAAGTTCTGGAGGGTCTCGGCGCCGTAGCCGTCGCTGCCGACGCAGCACACCATCGACACGTCCGCCCCCAGCAGCCGGGCCATGACCGCCTGGTTGGCGCCCTTGCCGCCGAAGCCCGTCTGGAACGAAGTGCCCACGACGGTCTCGCCGGCCTCGGGCAGGCGGTCGGCGTAGGCCACGAGGTCCATCATGGTGCTTCCCACGATCATGACCCGCGGCACTCCGGCGTTCCCTGCTGCAGTCATGGGACTACCCGAACATCTCGGGGTTCAGGGCGATGATGGTGAAGGTCGCACCGGCCGGGTCGTCCACGACGGCGAACCGGCCCGGAGGGATGTCCGTCGGCGGCACGCAGACCTCCCCGCCCAGCTCGGTCACCCGCGCCGCGGCAGCGTCGCAGTCACCGACGGCGAAGTACACCATCCAGTGCGGGGGCACCTCGGCGGGCCAATGCTCGTCCATCGTGATAATGCCACCGACGGGGGTGTCGCCCGACTGCAGCATGAGGTAGTCGAATCCGGGCCCGCCCTCTTCGACCGGCCCCCCGACCCGGTTGGCTTGCCATCCGAACAGTGTGTTGAAGAAACTCACGGCGACGTCGGGTTGGCGAGTGTTCAACTCGACCCAGCACAGGGCGTTGGGTTCCATCCGCACCTCGGCGCCGATGTGATACCCGGGTTGCCACAGCGACAGCGCCGCGCCGCTGGGATCGGCGATGACGGCCATGCGACCAGCGTCCAGCACGTCCATCGCACCCATCAGCACCTGCCCGCCGGCGTCGGCCGCCGCGGCGACGGCCCCGTCCACATCGGCGACGGTCACGTACGCGCTCCACAGCGCCGGCATCTCCCCGAACGTCGGGGCCAGACCGGCAACGGCGGCATCGCCCAGCATCATGACGGTGTAGCCACGCGCCTCGGGTTCAGTGGCCGGCTCGCCCGTCCATCCGAACAACGCGCCGTAGAAGGCGCGGGCGGCGTCGGGGTCGGGGCTGGTCACGTCTGCCCACGAGGGCGTTCCGGGCTCGTACGCGGTGTGTCGGACCATGGGTATGTGTCTCCTTCGCCGGTTGGCGCGCTGCTGGGCGCCGTTCGCCGGAGCGGCTTGTGCGTCAGGGCCTCAGTCTGCCCGCGTTACGTCCCAACCCGCCGCCGCGCCTGCGGTGTCCGGGGACGTGTGCTCGATGTCCGGTTCGTCTCCGAGCCCCCGGTGCGCCGGTCTGTCGCCCGCGCGTCGGGGGAGG
>JAPONU010000043.1 GCA_026713745.1 bacterium | reverse complement strand
CCCCCTCGACGAGCCGGTCTGAGGGTCGAGGCGTCGGGCTCGCGCAGACCTGCGCCCGATCGTGGGTTGCGGACACTCGGGCTACACCTCCAACCCGAGATTGATAAGGGAAACTTTGCCGGCTATCAGAGAATTCGCCAATTCTCGACAAAGATAGTCTTATCTTTCTGCCCATCTGGCGGCTTGTCCACGGTTGGATTCCCACGGAGTCGGACGCTCGGGGTTGACGCCGTAACAGACATCCAGCCCGGAAAGATAATCTTATCTTTGTCAAGAATGGGCTCAGTAGTCGTTATTCGAGAAAGATAGTATTATCTTTGGCGCATGACCCGAGGTATACGAAGCCACGACATTCCGGACGAACTGACAGCGAAAGAGTTCTGGAGACGATTCGGACGGATCGAACACGCTGGCCTGGACTTCAAACGCGGAGTCTCCACAGGCATGCTCGATGCGATCCCCGCAATGGCCATGACCTCCGGCGGACTGATCATCCACGGCGTGAGCGATGACCGCACGATCGTCGGATGCCCGCTCAGCCAAAAGACGCTGAACAACATCTCGCAGTACGCGAACGAGTGTGACGTGCAGGTTGAGGTGAGACCGATACTGGTCGACGGCGTGGAACTCACGATCACCACAGTTCCTGAAGTGAGCGGGCGAATCGTCACCACTCCCGACGGCCGGCTCCTGAGGCGCTCTGGCGGCGACTCGCAACCATTGCGCGGGGATGCCGTGGCGCGGTTCGTGAAAGCACGACTGGAGCATTCCGGCGAGGAAGAGATCCTGGAGCACTCCGCAGTCGAGGACTTCGACCTGAAGGCAGTGAACCGAGCGCTGAGGGCCGACGGCCGCGCTCCGGTCCGTCGATCCGGATTGATGCGAGCGCTTGTGGATCTCGGCGTAGCCCGCCCGGAGGAGGCGACGGCGGACATCCAGGTACTGGCAGCAGCAGCAGTCCTTTTCTCCGTCGACCCCAGGAGACACATTCCCCGGGCAGCAATTCAACTCGTCCGTCAGACCGGAGTCGGCCCAGGCCCGGGACCGAGCAGCGCGCGGGCCGAATCGGCCGGACCGCTGACCACCGTCGCCGAACAGTGCCTGGCCTTCATCACCGAGCACACCCGACGGCATGAGATCGTCACCGGTCTACGCCGGGAAACAATCCCGGAGTACCCCGAGGATGTGCTGCGCGAGGCGATCGTCAATGCACTCGCGCACCGGGACTACGGCCTCGTCGGGAGCACCGTCGATATCACGATCTGGGACGACCGCCTCGAGGTCACCAGCCCAGGGCCGCTCCCGGGTCACATCACCGTCGAGAACATGCGAGCGGAGCACTACAGCCGCAATCCACGGATCATGCGTGTCCTCAAGACGCTGGGGTTGGTCGAGGAGTACGGCGACGGGGTGGACCGGATGTTCCGCGAGATGGAGTCGCGGCTATTGGAACCGCCGCTGTTCAGCGCGACCGCCGACTCGGTGACGGTCACACTGCGGAATCGGATGCTCGTCGATATCGACGATCAGGTTTGGCTCCGGTCGCTGTCGGGTATCCAGGTGACCACCGAGGAGCGCCGCGCCCTGGTCGCCGCGAACCGTGAAGGCTCGGTGACACCCCGACGCCTGCGAGAACTGATACCGGAAGCTGACGTCGGCGCGGTTCTCGCGGCGGCAACCGCGAAGGGCCTGCTCGTCAGAACTGGGACTCGCGGCGGTTCTCGCTACGTGCTGTCCGACGAGGTCGTGCGACGTGTCGGGAGCACCTCGATCGCAGCACGAGATCGGCAGCAACAGTTGCTGCTCGACAGAATTCGCCAACGCGGCAGCATTTCCGTCGTCGAAGGGGCGCAGCTACTCGATGCGAGTATGCAGGTCGTCCGGAGTCTCCTCAACGGACTCGTCCAAGCCGGCGTCCTCCGCGCAGAAGGGCGGACCCGTGCAAGGCGCTATTGCGCTGCCGATTGAAACGATCGTGTCGACTGTGCGCCCGCGGGAGAACGGATCACCGTAGCGACGCACATGTAGTCACACCATGCTTCCCCACTACAACTGGGACCCGTTGGACGAACCGCTCTGATCCCTGTCCGGTGACCGCCGGTGATCACGCTGCTGCCCCGTAACGCCGTTCCGCGGGAATAGCCGCGAGTTGGCCGGAAAGATATGACTATCTTTCGCGAGTATCGCCGGATTCGGCAGAATCAAGGAAAGTTCACATTATCGGCGCCCGAAGTCCGGGAGTCGCACTCGGCACGAACAGCGCCGATGACAACGGCCGACTGACTCGCTGTGCCTCTCAACTCTGGGAGCGGGCGAACTCCAGAGCCTCGTCCCAGGTGGCTCCTCTGGCGATGAGGCGGCGGTACTGCATGACGTGGCGGGGGCGGTTGAAACCGAGGACGGCGACGATCCGTCCCGCCCGGCCGTAGATGGCGGCGAAGCGGCGCTCGGCCGGCGAGCCGGTCACCACGACCACCGCGTCGTCGGGCCCCGAACGGCCGGCCAACTGGATCTTGCGATCGTACTGATCGCTCCAGAACCACGGCACCGGTGCGAACGGCTCCGCGGCCTCCCCGACCAGCAGGCGCTGCGCTGCCGCGATGCCCTGCGCGATGGCGTTGTCCCAGTGCTCGACGCGCATCGACTGCCCGAACAGCCGGTTCGGCCAGCGGGCCACGTCCCCTGCGGCCACCACGCCCGGCGCCGCCAGGCACGTCTCGTCGCACACCACGCCGTTGTCGATGTCGAGGCCCGAACCCTCCAGCCACTCGGTGTTGGGAATCACGCCGACGCCCACGACCACCACGTCCGCGTCGAGGCGGGTCCCGTCGGTCAGCACCACCCGGCGAACCCGCATCGGGCGCGGCGCGCTCGATCCAGCCCGACCGCCGGTCACCGAATCAGCGCCGCTGCGGGGATCCGGGGAACCCACGATCGACTCCACGCCGACCCCCAGCCGCAGGTCGACGCCGTGGTCGGCGTGGACGTCGGCGCAGACCCGGCCCAGCTCCGCCCCGAGCACGCGCTCGAGCGGCGTCTCGGCCATCTCGACCATCGTCACGTCGAGTCCCCTGCCGCGTGCCGTGGCCGCGACCTCCGCACCGATGAACCCGGCGCCCACCACCACGACCCGCCCCGGCGTGGCCTCGAACTCCCTGCGGATCGCAAGGCTGTCGGCGAGGGTGCGCAAGGTGTACACCCCGGCGAGGTCCGCGGTGCCCGGCAAGGTGCGTGTGCGCGCCCCGGTGGCGATCACCACGCCGTCGGCCGAGAGCCGCTCGCCGCCGGCCAGAGTCACCGTGTGGGTGGCGGCATCGAAGCCCACCGCCCGGGCGCCGAGACGCCACGTCAACTGCAGGTCGGCCAGCGACTCGTCGTCGTAGAGGGCGATCCGATCGGGTTCCCACTCACCCGCCAGCACCTGCTTGGACAGCGGCGGCCGGTCGTAGGGAGCGTCGGTCTCGTCGCCGACGACGGTGACCCTGCCGTCGAAACCCTCGCGGCGCAGCGCCTCGGCCGCCCGCAT
>JAPONU010000042.1 GCA_026713745.1 bacterium | reverse complement strand
GTGGGGCGCCAGGGCGTCGTCGGCGACCTCGTTGCCGTCGACAGTGAGCAGGATCGGCACGACGCTGATGTCCAGCTCGCGTTGCAGTGCCCGCGGCAGTGCCGCGGCGCTGTCGGTCACGACGGCAACGGTCACGCGGTCACCGCTGCCGCGCGGATGCCCCACGATGGTGCGGCCGCTGCCGGGGCGCGGTCATCGGCGCCGATGTGTGCCAGGACAGTCATGAGGTGTTGCTGTCCTCCGGCTCCTCCGAGGGGCCGGCGCGGACCGCCGCGGCGCTGCCGACGACGAGGATTCCCGAAGCCAGGAGTACGAGCCGAGTCCCGCTGAGCGTCCAGACGTCGAAGATCGTCACCTGGTCGAGGAAGTCACGGATCGCGCCGGCCACCACGGCGGCGAGCCCCAACGCCATCCGGATGACCATATGGAACGCGGCGAACGCAAGGCCGCGTTCAATCTCGGTGGTGCCCGACTGCAGGGCCGTCATGCCCGACGTGAGCGCCACCGTCGCCGCCAGACCGAAGCCGAACGCCCCCAGGTAGGTCAGCCAGAGCACGGGGCTGAGGCTCATACAGGCCACCAGGGCGCCCATGGTCAGGGTGCCGTACCGGGTCATCTGCATCAGCGGGAGCGCGAGTTGGGTGACGATGATCAGGCCGGCTCCCGCGCCGGTGCCGAAGATGGCGATCAGCACCCCGAATTCCAGGTTCGATGCCGCCAGTTCCACGAGCACCAGGCTCAGACCCAGGGAGAACAGGGCTCCGAGTCCGAGCGCCACCGCAGCGGCGGCGGGCATCACCGAGCGGACGAGAGGAATGCGCGCGGCGTCTCGCAGACGTCCCATACCGGTGTCCGCGGCCACGATGCCGGTCGGCTTCTTCAGGGGTGCCATACGGGCGATGAGCACAGCCGAGGCGAGGTACGTCAAGGCGTCGATCCAGAACACGGTGGCGTGCGGGCGCGAGGCCAGCCAGCCCTCATCCGCGAACGGAAGCAGGGTCAGCGCGGCGAAGGCGCCCGCGCCGATGGGGATGCTGCCGAACGACGAGCCAAGCATCAGACTGTTTGCGGTGGGGAGGTCGTCGGCCTCGGCGAGATCCGGAACGGCGGCGTCGCGAGCGGACAGGAAGATGACGCTCGCCGCCTCGAGGACGAACGCCCACAGGTAGATCCACCAGAGCTGGGCGATGAGGGGAATGATCGCCACGATCCCCATGCGCAGGAGGTCCGTCGCCAGCATGGTGCGGCGCCGGTCCCAGCGCAGCGACACCCTGGCGGCCACCGTGCCGCCGAGGGCAGCCGGCAGCAGCCGCAGCGTCAAGATGCCGCCCACGGCGCTCGTCGAGGACGTCACCTCCCAGGCCAGCGCCATGAGCGCGAACGTGGCCATCCAGTCGCCGAGGCCCGAGACTCCCTGGCCGATGAGCAGGCGCCGGAAGTCGGCGCCGCCCAGCACGCGCCGCAGCGAACTCACGGCGTCGCCCCGGTGGCGGCGGTGCTCGAGCACTCCGGTCTCATGGCGAACCGTCGTTGTCGCATCCCAGGCGCTGCAGCGCGACGCGCACCCGCCGGCCTGCCGGGGGCATGGTGTTGTTGGCGGTGAGGCGCTTCAGCAGCATCGGTGCCACGACCACCGCGCCCGCAATCGCGGCGTCGCGCCCTCCCCACGCCAGTGCCAGCAGCGGCAGCGCCACCATGGCACCGAACGACACCAGTGCCGTCTGGCGCACCGCCCTACCGATCACCAACCCTGCCAGCAGCAGCACGGCCCCGGGCCAGTAGACGACCGCCAGCGCCCCCATGGCTGGGGAGACGCCGCGCCCTCCGGCGCCCCGTAGGAATGGCGACCAATTGTGCCCGGCGACCGCCGCGCCCGCCGCCAGGGCGCTCACGACGGGCGCCGAACCGGCGGCGAGGACGCCGGGAGCTGCCTTGGCGACGTCCATGATCCCACCGACTGCAAGGGGAGCGAATCCGGCCACGCGGTACAGCGCGGTGCCCGACACCGTGCCGCTGCCGACGGAGCGGAGATCGGTCCCTGAGACCGACTGCGCCAAGAGGTTGGAGAACGGGATCGCCCCCAGCGCGAAGGAGACGATCACGATGCGGGCGCCCTCCGCGGCGAGGTAGTCCTGGGTCACGAGCAGCGAAGCGGCAGATAGCACGACGACCGCGCCGGCCACGAGGACCGCCAGTCGGCGGGCGATGGTTCGGTGGCGCCGCGTTCGCGCCGCGCCGGAGGACGCACATGGTCTCGCGCCCGGGTGCCTCACGACTCGGGGACCAACTCGATTTTCCCCGCAGGTACCGAGCCGGTGGTCTCGCCGATGACTGCGGCCCGGTGCCCGGCAGAGGTGAGGGCGCCGACGAGGTCACCGGCGACACCGGGTGGGCACGCCAGGAGCAGGCCGCCGGAGGTCTGTGGGTCGGCCAGGATGTTGAGGAGGGCGGTGTCGGACCCCTGCTCGCGGTGCCGGAAGCGGAGGTGGCTCCGGACAGCGTCGAGGTTGCGGCCCGTCCCGCCGGGGACGTGCCCGGCGGCGGCCAGGGTCGTGACATTCGCCAGCAGCGGGACCTCGGCCGCGTGCACGACTGCGCCGGTGCCGCTTGCTGCGCACATCTCCTGGAGATGCCCGAGGAGTCCGAACCCGGTCACGTCGGTCGCCCCCGTGACACCCGCCTCGGACGCCAGGGTCGAGGCCGTGTCATTGAGCCGGCACATCTCGGTCACCGCGGCCTCGAACACCTCCCCGCCGAGGGCGGGGTCGCCGGGCGCCAGGCGCTTGTGCGCGGTCGTGATGATGCCGGTTCCCAGCGGCTTGGTGAGGACGAGGCTCTGGTCCGACTCGGCGCCCCCGCAACGCATCAGCCGGTCGGCCTGCACCTCGCCGGTCACCGCCTGGCCGTACACCGGCTCCGGCCCGTCGGTGGTGTGCCCGCCGACGACACCCCAGCCGCCCTCCTGCGCCATCGCCGCGCCGCCGGCCAGCACGGCGGCCAGCAGATCCAGAGGCAGGCGATCCTTCGGCCACACGACGACGTTGAGCGCGAACAGCGGGCGCCCACCCATGGCGTAGACATCGCCGGCCGCATTGGCGGCGGCGATCCGTCCCCACGTCTCGGCGTCGTCGACCACCGGCGGGAAGAAGTCCACCGTCGACACAAGGGCGCGCCCGTCCGGCCGGCGCCACACCGCGGCGTCGTCGCCGGTGCCGATCAGCAGATCGGCGTGAGTCTGAGTTGGGAGCGAGCGCAGGACCTGCGCCAGGTCACCGGGACCGAGCTTGCCGGCTCAACCCGAGCCGTGGCTGTACTGCGTCAGGCGGTACGTCATGGGGAAATCCCGTGTCGTGTCTCGTATCGAGTCATGGCGGGATGCCCCGCCGCCGTCAACGCTAGTTCTCGTCGCGCGGCGCGGCCGTACCGTCCCATGTCCCAACCGCGGTGTGCCCTCCGGCCATCATGGACAAAGCACCCGGCGTCGGCGTTCGTTCAGCGTTGGCAGGCCGGGCAGTAGGTGGTGTTGCGGGCATCGAGGACGCGACTCCGCAGTTCCGCACCACAGCGGCGGCAGGGCTCGCCGCGGCGGCCGTAGCAGTCCAGGTGGGCGAGATTGTCGCCGCCGGACCCCATCAGCGTGCGGTAGTCGCGGAAGGTTGTGCCGCCGTGGGAGATGGCCTGCTCCAACACGTCACCGATGGCGGCATGCAGGGACACCGCCTCCGTCCGGGTGATGCGGCGCTTGGCCGGGTTGATGCCCGATCGCCAGAGCGCTTCGTCGGCGTAGATGTTGCCGAGTCCCGCCACCGGCCGCTGGCTCAGCAGCTGGGTCTTCACCTTCCGCGTGCTGGCGCGCAGCGCCGACCAGAGTCCCGCGGCGCTGAACTCCTCGCCCAGCGGCTCGGGTCCGAGCCGCGCCAGCGTGGGAATGGTCCCGTAGCACCCTGCGGGCACTACCCGCACCCTCCCGAACCGGCGAACGTCGTGCAACTCCAGCACCGACCCGTCGTCGAGACCCCACCAGGCCCGTACGTAGTGGTCGCTGGGTACCTCGGCGGCGGCGAATTGCAGCCTCCCCGTCATTCCGAGATG
>JAPONU010000041.1 GCA_026713745.1 bacterium | reverse complement strand
CGGGTTCTCGCCGCCCATCTTGTCCCGCCGCCGGCGCAGCGTCTCCGCCAACGCGTGCAACGACGAGGACGCTCTCTTGCCGTAGACCATCTTTGCCAGCGTCACAGCGACGGGCGGGAAGAACCGATCCACAAGATCGAGGGCCTCGTCGTAGAACGCCCGCTCGGAGGCGTTCAGCGGTACGGCGACGTTCCGAGCCTCCCGAGGTTTGAACAGCTTCGTGGCGCCGTCGAGGTCGACGATCTCCTCCTTCATGCGCCGGAGGAAGTGCAGTGGTCCCGGCCGCAGGTGGAACGACGATTCGCTGTCGGCGTCGCCGGGCTCGGGGAACACCTCGGGATCCACGAGATGCATGAGCGACCGGAACAGTCGCTCGCTGCCCCGGTGCGGCGTGGCGGTCATGAGCAGCGCTCGCTTCGTGTTGTGGGCGAGCATCCTGCCGACCCGGTGGTACTGGACTGCGGTCGGTGTCAGCCGGTGGGCCTCGTCGAATACCACCGTGTCGAATCCGGACCGGTCGGGGTGGACGGCCTCGTAGACCGCCTGGTTCACCGCCGCCAACTCGAGGGACACGATCCACGTGTCATGGGTGGTGGCGAGCGCGTCCTGGCGGACCGTCTCGGCGGTGATCCGGCGCAGGCCGCCGCCGAAGAACCGCTCGAAGTCGGCCTGCCACTTCGTGACGAGGTGAGCCGGCGACACGATGATCGCCCGCCTGACGAACCCGAGGCGCTGCGCCTCCCGCAGCCACAGGCCGGCCATGATCGTCTTGCCGGTCCCCGGCTCGTCAGCCAGCAGGTACCGCAGCCCCACCTGCGGCAGCATCGCCTCGTACACGGCCGCCACCTGGTGCGGATACGGCTGCAACGGCACGGTCACCAGCGCCGACCCTCGAGAAGTGGCCGCCGCCCGGCGCATCCACTCGGCCCACAGCCCGGCCAGCACCATCGCCGAATCGGCCTTGCCATCGGTTTCGAGAACCTCGACATCGCCAGCTCCAGACGCGCTTAGCTGAACCTTCTGCAGGCCGGCAGGACCGTTGACAAAGAGGGTCCACGACTTGTCGCCCGCCGGGATCGCCCCGGCGACCTCGCGAAAGTCGCCATCACCCGGCAGGCGAATGCGCTGCCCCTCTCTGAATTGCATGTGGCAGTCCTGTTCCCTGACTTGCCCTTCAGTCAAATCGCCCACGAGCGTAGGGGCTGAGTGGGACAGTGGCTGCGGCGATGGTTCGGCAATGGCCGGCAGGCTCGCGGCGACGCCGGGCGCCGGGAGGCTTCAGCGGTAGCGGAGCCCGCGATGCGCCGGGCCAGGTGCGCGGCGACCTCGGGGTCCCGGTATTCGTCGACGAACTTCACGGACTGCCGAACTGTGACGCCATCACGACGCGGACCTCGGCGATCCGCACGGCATAGCCCACGCCCTGCCGTGACCGGCGCTGCGCGCTATGTCGGCATGCCTCCTTCGACGTTGGCGACGTGGGCACGCGGCTACGAGAGACGACCTCCAAAGCGGCCGGTGGTCAGGATGGGCTCTGTGATCACAGCGCTCGGCACAAACGACGCAGATCGGCGGACTACCCCATTTGTCGGACTTGTGGAAGCCCGTCGTGCAGGCGTTCCGGCAGACCGGCCTTCCCCTGCAGCGGATCCGCCGGGCACTGGAGGTGCTGGTGGACCAAGGCGAACTTGAACATGCGCTGGCTTCCAGGAAACTCTTCAGCGATGGCGTAAACGTGCTTTACGACTATGCGGCCAGCAAGAAGGATCTCCAGTTGCGCCTGTTGACCGTGGTGCGTTCCGGCCAACGGGTCTTTCACGAGGTCATCCAGCAGTACTTGACACGCATCACGTTCGGCGAATCTTGGGCCACCGAATTGATCCTGCCCGTCACGGAGCGCCCCCTGCTTCGGGTGGTTCCGGACGTAGCAGGAGGTGATCCGGCATTCATGGAGGGGGGCGCCCCACTGTCAGCCGTGCGCTCGCGGGTCGCGGGAGGAGAGCCCCTGGAATCGGTCGCCGCCGACTACGACGTACCGATCGACGACATCGTCGAATCCCTCCATGCGATCTGGCCGGCAACAAGAGCCGCCTGATCCCGAGAGGTCGGTCGGCGCCCGCCAGCGGCAGGCACCCTCATCGCCGACCCCCTGACCACCGTCTCAGAAGGCTGAGGTAGCCCACCGGCAACTACGGTCGGAGCGTGCTCCCGCACCGAGCGGCGACGGACGTCACACCATGAGTCGGCGAGGTGTGGTCCGCTGCCTCCTCGCGGCGATCCTGTTCGGTGCTTCGGCACCGGCTGCCTCGCGATTGGCCGATGAGGTCGGCGCTCTGGCGCTTGCCGGCCTGCTCTACCTGGGCGCCGCTCTGGCAGTCCTGCCGGAGACGGTCCGCCGGCCACCCCCGCGGGCCGCGCTGGTCGCGGAATGGCAACCCGCGCTCGCGACCGTCGTGGCGGGCGGCGCGGTCGGCCCCGCCCTGCTCGTGGCCGGCCTGACACGGACCGACGCCGCAACCGCATCGATCCTCCTGAACACCGAGTTGGTGGCCACGGTGATCCTGGCGGCAACCCTGTTCCGTGAGCACCTCGGGCGACGGTTGCTGGCCGCAGCGGCACTGGTTACGGCGGCCGGCGTGCTGCTCGTCTGGTCCCCGGGCACCTCGGTCGATGTGGGCGCACTGCTGATCATCGGCGCCTGTGCCTGCTGGGGCTTCGACAACTGCGTCACGGCGCGTATCGAGCAACTCGCCCCCGAGCACGTGGTGTTTCTCAAGGGTGCCGTCGCCGGCGGCGCCAACCTGATCCTGGGGCTCACCGTCGCCGGGACCGTGGCCGACTGGGGTCGGGAGGCACTGGTGGCCGCCCTCGTCATCGGCATGGCCGGCTACGGCCTGTCGATCACGCTCTGGGTCAAGGGAGCCCGCGACCTGGGAGCCGCACGCGGCCAGGTGATCTTCGCCGCCGCCCCCTTCATCGGCGCGGCACTGTCGTGGTTGGCTCTCGCCGAGGCGATCAGCGTGATCCAGGTGATCGCCGTGGTCCTCGCCGCCGGAGGGGTGACCGTCTCGCTGAGGACGGCCCACGAGCACCAGCACCGGCACGAGCCCACGACGCATGACCACGAGCACACCCACGACGACGGCCATCACGACCATGTCCACGAAGATGGATTCCGCGGCCGGCACTCACACCCGCACGATCACCCCGAGATCGTCCACACGCACCCCCACGTGCCCGACCTTCACCACCGCCACGACCACGACTGAGGAAGTCGCACGCTGGACTGCAAGAGACTTCGAGGATTCAGCTACTCTCAACGCGGCGATCAACAGGGAGTACTCTATGAGACCGGAAGCGCTCATTGTTTTGCACCCACTCACTCTCGGTCATGGCAACAAACTTCAGGGACAGCGCATACTCGCTACCCGATCTCTCACACCACTCTTTGAACGAGCCTTGGAACCCATCGGTCTTGGCCAGTGCATACCGGTCCAATGCCTGTAGATGGCGATAGATTCTCTGCGCCCACCATTCTGAGTCTGCAGATTCATCGAGTCGCCTGATCTCGCATGGCGCATCTGGATGGACTGCAATATGTGTGAGCGACTGGGCCGAGTCATATCCAATACTATTGCTGCTTGAATGGTTGTATGATAACATAGTGTCCATACTGACAGACAGGAAACCGATCCCCTGACCAAATGCTCATCGCGGTCCGATATCCCGTCTGGATAGTGCCGGTCCATTGGCTGCGAGAGGCTGGATAGAAAGGGCAACTAGTGGCCGAGTATGATCTCACACAGGTTGAAGCGGACAGTCTCTTGGCTATGGGGAAGCGACGGGTCGACGACGAGGAGTTGGACTTTCCAAGCTTCGGAACCAGCGTGTCAATACCTCTTATCTCAATGGATCGACGAGAACACTTTCTCCTTGATCTCTATCGGGAAGAACTCATGGACCAGTATTGGTTATGGCTTCGGGACAGGACGAGCGTCCGTGAGCTGAATGACTGGGTCGAGATCACCACTCCATACCTGGACAGGCACAATGACTACCTGCAGATCTACGCCGCCGCAAGCAACGGAGGAATCCGTCTGACCGATGACGGCTACGTCTTGGAAGACCTGAAGCAGTCAGGGGTCACATTCGATACTCCGAGGCGTCGAGCGCTGCTCGACATGACGCTCAACGGTTTCGGGGTTCGGAACGACGGTACCGCCCTGGAAGTGAGAGCTAGCGAGGCGAACTTCTGCATCCAAAAGCACAACCTCGTGCAGGCGATGCTGGCGGTCAATGATCTCTTCTGTTTGGCGTCGCCACGAGTCACGAGCGTATTCCTCGAGGATGTCATCGCCTGGCTGGACAGCTCGGGTGTTCGCTACATCCCCAAGGTGAAACTTACCGGTAGTAGCGGCTTCGATCACGTCTTCGACTATGTCATCCCGAAGTCGCGTAAGCGGCCCGAACGCGTCGTGAGGTCGTTAAATCAGCCCGACCGGCAAGCCGCCCAAACGATGGTGTTCTCCTGGATCGACACGAAGGAGACACGCCCGGCCGAATCGAGCGCCTACGCCATCCTGAACGACGCCGAGCGCCCAGTGCCACAAGGCGTATCCGACGCCATGCTGAGCTACGGCATCCACCCCGTGCTGTGGTCCACCCGCGAGGAAGCTCTCAGCGAACTGGCGGCCTGACCGACGGCCATCCCTGTGAGTCGAGGAACGCCCACCGGTCGGCGTTCCTCGACTCACCTATCTCGTGCACGTAGCTACCTTAGATGCGCGCTGATTCCAGCGATGGCGCCATCGTCCGACGACAAATGGAAGGACCGCAACTTCAATGCCTCAGCACGAGCACTACCGCAATCTCAGCCTCCCGGAGGCCGTACGGAGGTTTGCGGAGCACCACCACCAACAAGAGACCCGCCACATCAGCGCAGACGAGTACGACATCCTGATGGATGCCGCCGACTGGATGGAATCGAACGGCTGCGGGCGCCGCGTCACGATCTAGACGATTCGCTCGTCAGGGCGCCGGCGCGCCCGCCCGCTAACTTGTGCGGGACTTCGTCGCCCATCCGGGGGGAGAGCCATGCGATCCGGACCCATCGACATTCACGCGCACGTCCTGCCCGAGAACTGCCTCGCCATCCCGACCGCCACCGGCGAGTTGCAACTGCGCGAGGTGAACGGCGAACTGCACCTGGGCAACCTGTCGCTGT
>JAPONU010000040.1 GCA_026713745.1 bacterium | reverse complement strand
CGCAGGCGTGCCGCACCGCCGGGCCGGCGGGCGCGGCGAGGAGGGTCTGACGACGTTGGAGTGGCTGTTGGTGGTGGCCGCGGTGGCGGGTTTGGCGGCGCTGGCGGTGGTGTTGGTGCGGGACGTGGCCGACGACACCGCCGAAACGTTGAGAACTGTCAACCGGCGCCAGTTGGCCTTTGACCTGGCGACGACCGAGTTGACCGAGCGGTGGGCGGCCGAGACCCCCGACAGCCGTAAGGAGGCCGAACGCATCAACCGGGACCGTGCGGGCGACTGCCGCGAATTGGCGATTATCTACGCGGACGTCCCTGCGCGGCTGTTCGTGAAGTCCGGCAAGTACGACGAAGGCCCGCCGCGGGGTTGGAGCGTTCTGCCGATCTGTGCGTTCTTCTGATCCCGGCGCGCCGGGATTTCGTGTGATCGCCGCGGGGCGTGTAGCGGCGTTGGCCTGCACTGTCGGCGGGTCGGGTGTGGAGGTCGTTGCGGAACGATGGAGCCGGTTCGCTGCCGGCGCCGCGAGCACTGCACGAGTCGCCCTTCCCCGCCGGCGGGGGGTTCGGATGTTGGCGGTCTCGGGGGAGGGTTCGCTGCGGGCGATGCGGTCGTAGCCGAGGGGGTGAGGTCAAGGGTCCGGTAGTCGCCGTCGGTCACGAGTTCGGACACGCCGCGGCCCATGGTGGTAAAGGGGCTGTTGCGTTTGGTTGCCCGACGGCTCGCCGGTGGCCGAGGCGGGTTCGGGTTCGGGTTGCGCCCGCGTGTCTGATGCCGCCGGTTGCTTCTGGAGGGTGGGCAACTCCATCCGGGGCGCCCTCTACCAGCCTCAGCTCCGGTCTCTCTCACCTCGACCGAACCCGGGGCGGTTCAGGGGCGTGATGATGTTTCCCACATGGGGTGTGGTAGGCATGGCGGGATGGCTATGCGGTTCGGTCGGGCGGGTCGTGGGCCTGGTTTCGTGTGGGTGGGGTTGTTGGTGTTGGTGTTCGGGGTGGGGTTGGTGGTGCCGTCGTGGCCGTTCGGCGATGACGGTGCGGGGGCGCAGGAGGCGCAGTCGGAGGCGGCGGCGCCGGTGTGTCGGGCGGGTTTCGTGTTCGATTCGGGGTCGTCTCTTTGCGTGAGGTCCGAGTTCGCGGTGCCTGAGGCGGCGCCTCCTGCAGCCGCACCGTCCCGGTGACCGTGACCCGCACCGGCACTCTCGACTACCGCTGCATGCGGGGCTGGAGCCGTAATGTTTTCGAGTGCGAGCGCTCCGTGCCCCACACCCGCTACGACGAACCCACCCTCACGCCCACCTGCACGACCGGCACACCCACCGGCGGGCGCTGTTACACCCACCAACTCCCCACCAAGACCTGCGACAACAGCGACATCGCCGAGAGCGAGAGGTGGGAACTAGTCGGCGACGTCTGCAAGCGCACCCTCACCCACACCCCCACCTGCCCCGCCGGGTTCCCCGACCTGCGCGGCGGCCTCTGCCGCCCCACCCCGCCCACCACCACCCCCACGACCACGCCGCCCACGACCACGACCACGACCACGACGGCTGTCCCGCCGTCGACGCCGACCACCCGGGCGGCCCGCCCGCCGGGCGCGCCGGAGTCCCTGCAACTCGAACCCGGTGACCGGCAGTTCACGGCGTCCTGGCAGCCACCGGCGGACAACGGCGGCTCGCCGGTCACCGGCTACACGGTGCGATACAAGATGGGCCTGTTGGGTATCCGCCAAGACGTCACGACCGCCGTTGACGCCCTGGACCGCCAACCCGACGGGACGCTGTCCCGGGTGATCGCCGGGCTGACCAACGACGCCAGCTACGTCGTCTGGGTCGGCGCCGCCAACCCCGCCGGCACCACCTGGACCGCGGCCCACGCCGTCACCCTCCCCGAGGTGCCGCGGGTGCGCATCAGCGGGCTCGGCGGCGCCGCGCGGATCGGGAACGGCACGCTCGCCGACGACTTCGCCGTGACACCCGCCGACGCCACCTGCACCGCACGGATCACGAACCCGCCCCCCGACGGCCCACCACCGACAGGCGCCCCCGCCCCGACGGTCACACTGACCCCCGACACCGGCGCGTCCCGCACCGTCACGGTGACGGCCAACACACCCGGGCCGGTCACCGTGCAGATCACCTGCACCCACAACGGCCACAACGCCGCCGAGTCTGCCGTGTTCGGCTTCGCGTCACCCGACGGGTGCGACCTGCCCCTCACCTGGGTAACGAAGGCGACGATCCACCAAGGCGAATGGTCAACATCGTGCACGTCGAAACAGCGCGGCAACACCCAGACGCCCTATTACGCCAAGCGCTACACGTTCACGCTGCCCACCGCGACCACCGTCGCCGTCGATCTCAAATCCAGTGTGGACACCTACCTGTACCTGATCGAGACCCGCAACGGCACCACCACCGTCAAGGCCCAGAACGACGACATCGGCGCCACCGACGACTCGCGCCTGAGCGTGCGCCTCCAACCGGGCGCCTACACCATCGAAGCCACCACCGCCGCCCCGCGCGCCACCGGTGACTTCACACTCATCATCGCCCCTGTCACCACCGACACCGCCTACCACGCCACCGTCGGCGAACCCTGGGCCGCCGCCTTCGACTCCCCCGCGACACCGTCACGGCACGCGGTCACGCCACCGGACGGACTGAACCTCACACTCACTCACAGCGTCGGCACCGCCACGGTCACCGCCACGCCGACACGGGCGGGGTTCTACAACGCCACCTTCGCGTACGCCAGCCAGCTCGGCACCGCCCACAGCACGATCACAATCAACGTCACCTGTCCCGAGGGCCACCTCCGGCGAACCGACCGCACCTGCCGGGCCGCCAATTCGATACCGACAGACCTCGTCGTGCCGAACGACTCTCCGCATGGGCACAAGCTCTACCAGGTCAGCCAAGCCGCACTCGCGGGAATGGTGCAGGCAGCCGACGAGATGAACCACAACTTCCAGGACAAATGCGCGGCGATTCCCGAAAGGTACCGCCTGACCCGAAATCTGCTCGTCGCACTCCTCGTAGCGGTGCAATATCATGAAGTCCGCCAAGATTCTGATGCGACTGAGCCGGAACCGGCCTCGCTCATGTATCTGAGCAGAGGTGACTTCTACCACACGAGCAGTCCTGGGCGGCAGAGAAATCTCCACCTGTACTCGCTCAAGACATATAGCTACGGCGACAAGTACGACTACCCGAACGCGTTCTGGCATCCGGGGGTGGGACTGTGGCAACTCGACGACGCAAACAAGTACGGCAGCAAGCTGAACCACGTCCAGAGGGCGCACGCGACAACTGCAGCCGCGAATGCGGCCGAGATCATCCACGACAACTATTGCACCCGAGCCTCAGAGAGTCCTAGTGCTCCGTTCACTGGAGTGAAGATTGAGGATAAGATCATCGCCCATCTCAAGTGGTCGCTGTTGGACAGCGCTTGGTGGGGGTGCAGTAAGTTAGAGGGTCTCATTCGTCGTCCCGCCAACTGCTATCCGACGCTACGAGACATCGTCAGCATTAGCGATATCGACAGCGAATACGCTGTATTCTCCGATACCAGAAGTCCCCGGTCGGACAGTCCTTACTATGGGCGCCTGTACCTGAACGTTGACCCAGATCTCACGGACGAATATGGTGGCGGCGTCACAGCTCTAACTTGCGAATGGACCGGCGCACGAGACGGGCAAACATTCGACTGCGACAAGTACGACATCAGCCGCGCTAATGGCCATGTGGGGCTCTCCAATGTTTCGAGTGGCACCGACCCACACAATTCTCTGGCGGACGATTCTCAGCGCAGCCCACTGGCCTACCCGTTCCTGTCTTTCACGCACACAATGACGAACTCGGAGGGGAAGAAGACTGATCTGAAGTACATTGTCTTCAAGTCGACAGATACCGGCTACACGGACACCAGGAACAACAGAATTGATCTCATCGCCGCCGTTCCGGTGGGCACGAACGTGCGAACCGATCCCTCCGGCAACCCGACTGATGGGTGGTGGCACATGAGTGCCAATGGGTGGTGGCACACAAATACGGTGGACGGATCGGGCGTGAGGATTGTGGGCCCACGATGACGCGGGCGGCGGGTTCGCCGGCTATGGAGTTGTCGGGGTTGTTCCTGGTTGCGGTCTCGGTTGCGGTGCTGGTCGGCTGCGCAGGCGCTAGCGAGCCCGCAACGGTGTTGCCGATCGGCCTGTCTGCGACGTCCGGCAGTGTCGCGGAAAACGCCGAACTCAAGCTTGCGGACCGTGGCGCCGGTGACATCGACTTCGATGACAGCGACGACACCGATCGTGGCGACCGGGCCGCCCTGTTCGACACTGTCGACAGCGACGACACCGGCACGAACATGGCCGTTCTCTACGACCCCGACGAGAGCAGCGACAGCGGCGACACCGATGCTGATGGCGAGATGGCTGACACCGGCAGCGACGCCAGTTCCGGTGCCGACGCCGATATTGACGACTACGTGGACGACACCGATGACGGCGGCGACGGCGACGATGCCGATGTTGATGACGATGGTAAGGCTTCGGGTGTGCGTTTTGTTGTTGATGGTTTCGGTGGTGTGCTGGTGGAGGGTCCGTGTGGTTGGGATGGGCCGGTGTGTCCACCTGCTGAAGGTGTGGCGCCGATCGACGCGGGAGGGCGCTTGGTGCTTGATCGATCGGTGGGGGATTGGGGGCCGTGGGTGGGACGGGTGTTGGACATGTGTGACGACCACGAGGCGAATGTGGCTCTAAACGGCAACTTTCGGAGCGAATATGACAACGGCATCGATTACAGCGCGCTGCTCTCTTCGTTGGATGTGGAGTCCATACGCAAGGAGCGGGAGCGCCGTCCGATCGTGTGCAGCGACGCGGAGGCCGCGATCCCGCGCTGGAAGTGCTGGGAAGACGATTTCGAGGAGTTCTGGGCGTACATGGATGGGTTCGATGAGCCGCCGGAGCACGCGGAGGTGTCGGCCCAGGTGGAGAGTTCCGGTTGGGAGTGTTGGGACGCGGCGGCGCAGCGGCTCAGATATGTCTATGTGACCCGAGATGGGCCCCTGATGCCCCAGAGTTCCGTCGAGGCGGCGGTGGACGACTATCTGGCGGAAGTAGCGAGATATGGCGGCTCCGTCATAGGCGAGAATCTGGGCTATCGGGCGTGGACCTGGGGAGGGATCCTGTCGGCGGATTCGCCGGCGGATCCGGTGTTCGTGTTGCCGGCGACGGTGAGTGTGACAGACGGCGTGCTGCGGGGTCTGGCCTGGAACGGGTCTGAACGGCTGTGGGCCCGAAACGTGACCCTCACCGCCACGGACCCAACCGGCGGTGCAGGCGAATGGCGGTACCCCCTCACGGTGCAACCCCTCGAGTCGATGCCCTTCAAGATCGAGACATGGGCGGGCACCCAAACCCCCTCCGACATCGACTTCACGATCACCGCAGATCTCTCTCCGACAATCGACCTCACCCGTTCCCTGGAACTCTCAAGATACGAATACTCCGACTACACGGAAACCTACTTGTATTACCACGACTACCCCGAGGAGATGGGCGCCTACCCCTACGGATCAAGCGTCCTTGAGAGTCCCGATGGTTACCTCGATTGGTTCCAGGTAAATGTAAGCCGCTCGGAATCCACTGCACATCCGCTGCTCGCCGAGGCCGCACGGCAACAGACCATCGAGAATCTGACGGTGTATGCGGCGATCCTCAAGGACGGCACAGTCGTCGAGGAGGTCTGGGAACTCACCCCGATGACGAGGAGTCCAGGCGAGTGGATCGGTGAAGGGGACGAAGAAGAGTGGATCCCGGGCGATTGGATCGAAATGCGCACGATCCCCACCGAACTGCCCGACGATCCGCTCCCCCGGGACTACGCCATTGTCGGCATCGTCGGTCACACCGACATCTACCTCTGGGCGGGAGGCGTCGCCGAGGACCCTCTGCCGCTCGACGATGAGCCACAGTGAGTCCCGACCGCCCGCAGGCGTGCCGCACCGCACCGCCGGCGGTGCGGCGAGGAGGGCTTGACGACGTTGGAGTGGCTGCTGGTGGTGGCCGCGGTGGCCGGTTTGGCGGCGCTGGCGGTGGTGTTCGTGTGGGCGAATCGAGCGTGATGATCGTGGAAGACTGGTGAATTCGGGGACGGGTTGGCGGCCTGTGGGATTGTCGGGGTTGTTCCTGGTTGCGATCGCGGTTGTTGTGCTGGCTGGTTGCGCGGGCGCCGGCGGTCCCGCCGCGGGGGTGCCGGTGGGTTCTCCTGGTGGGCCTCCTGTCGCATCGGGTGGTGTCATCGAGGCCGCCGAGGTTGATGGTGAGGACCGCGGCGCCGGAGAGGTCGTGGAGGACACCGACCGCGGCGACCGGGCTGTCCTGTTCGACGCCGACCCTGGCGTTGGCCGCGTGACTGTTCTCCGTGACCTCGACGTTGTGGACGGTGCCGCCGACGACAGCGGTGACCGTGTTGCTGTTGACGACGGCGACGATACCGAGCGGGCTGAGGTTGTGGACGACATCGGCAGCGGAGGCGCCGTTCTCTACGACACCGACGCTGGCGAGGCGGCAGTTCTGTACGACATCGACGTCGGCGACGACACCGATGACGGCGGCAACGACGAGGGGGTTGATGGCTTGGACGGCGACAGCGGCGACGACGGGGGCCGTGCTGTTGGCGACGGTGACGATGCCGACGCGGCTGATGATGTGGATGACAGTGGTGGCGACGCGGACGCGGTCGATGGCGTAAGCGACGCCGGCGGTGACGACGCCGATGGTGATGATGGTGGCGGTTCGGGTGTGCGTTTCGTTGTTGACGGTTTCGGTGGTGTGCTGGTGGAGGGTCCGTGCGGTGGAGGAGGCCCGGTGTGTCCGCCTGCTACGGGGGTGGCGCCGATCGATGCGGGAGGGCGCCTGGTGTTCTCTTCGTATAGAGAGGATTGGGGGCCGTGGGTGGGTCGGGTGTTGGATATGTGTGACGATCACGAGGCGTACGTCGCTCTCTACGGCGAGCATACGATCAAGTTCGACAATGGCATTGACTACAGCGCGACGATCTCGTCGTTGGATATGGAGCGCATACTCGAGGAGCGCGGGTGGCGCCCAATCGTGTGCAGCGACGCCGGGGCCGCGATTCCGCGCTGGAAGTGCTGGGAAGACGATTTCGAGGAGTTCAGGGCGTTCATGGATGAGTTTGAGGGTGTGATGGAATACGAGGAGGTGGCTGCCTCGGTGGAGAGCGCCGGTTGGGAGTGTTGGGACGCGGCGGCGCAGCGGCTCAGATACGTGTATGTGACCACGGGTGGGCCTATGCAGCCCACGAGTTCCGTCGAGGCGGCGGTGGAGGGCTATCTGGCGGAAGTGGCGAGACACGGCGCCCGCGTCAGGGGCGAGAGGCTGGGCTTTCTGGGCAGGATCCCCGCGATGGAAACCCGTGAGGATGCGCTGGTTGTGTTGCCGGCGACGGTGAGCGTGACAGACGGCGTGCTGCGGGGTCTGGCTCAGAACCGGTCCGAACAGCTGTGGGCCCGCGACGTGACGGTCACCGCCACGGACCCGACCGGCGGTGAAGGCGAGTGGCGGTTCCCCCTCACGGTGCAGCCCGGCGAGCCTCTACCGTTCGAGATCGAGAACTGGGCAGGCACCCGAGCAGCCTCGGAGATAGATTTCATGATCACCGCGGACCTCTCCCCGACGATCGACCTCACCCGCTCCTTGGGGATCCACGCCCAAGAGATCGTGGACCTCGAGAGCTTCTACTACGAGTATTACGACTATCCGGAGGAGATGGGCGCCTTTCCCGACGGCGAAGCCGCGTTCGGGCCGCCGGACGAGGACGCGATCACTCTGGCGTACGCGTCAGGCACGATGCAAGCCGACGGTTTCCCCGATGGTTACCTCGAGTGGATCGACATACGGATCGAACGCTCGGAATCCTCTGCGCATCCGTGGCTCACTGAGGCCGCGCGGCAACAGACCATCGAGAACCTGACGGTGTATGCGGCGACCCGCGAGGGCGGCGTCATCGCGGATGTCTTCGAGTTGACCCCCATGACGGGGACGACCGTCCTGGGCGAGTGGGTCGAAATGCGCACCATCCCCTTCCAAATGCCCGATGAGCGTCCTCCCCCCCGACAGCGGGTCTTCGTCGGCGTCGTCGGTCACACCTACATCTATTTGTGGGCGGGAGGCGTCGCCCACGAACCCCGGCCGCGCGGCGATGAGCCGTAGTGAGTCCCGGCCGCCCGCAGGCGTGCCTCGGGTGGCGAATCTTGTTCACCGTTGAGCGCGCCGCCCGGGCCGCTCGCGCGGCGAGGAGGGTTTGACGACGTTGGAGTGGCTGTTGGTGGTGGCCGCGGTGGCCGGTTTGGCGGCGCTGGCGGTGGTGTTGGTGCGGGACGTGGCCGACGACACTGCTGAAACGTTGAGAACGGTGAACCGGCGCCAGTTGGCCTTTGACCTGGCGACGACCGAGTTGACCGAGAAGTGGAGGGCACAGATCCCCACGTCGGAGGAGGAGGCCGAACGCATCAACCGGCGCTATGAGAGGTACTGCCGCGATCTGGGGATCATCTACGCGGACGTCTCCCGGCAGGTGGCATCGACGCCGGGGCTCTTCAATGGGGTCGAAGGGGTCGATGGCTGGGGTCCGCAGCCGAAGGACCTGCCGATCTGTGCTTTTCACTGACCAGGAATCCGGGAGCACGGAAGTCTCGCTGATCGCCGTCATGTCCCCGCGGGCGCCGCGAACACCGAACGAGTCGCCCCTCCCCGGCGGCGGCGGGCTCAGATGATGGCGGTCTCCGGGTAGGGCTCGCCGCGGGCGATGCGGTCGTAGCCCAGCGGCGAGAGATCGAGGGTCCGGTACTCGCCGTAGGCGATGAGCTCCGAGGCGCCGCGGCCCATGGCGGGGGACTGCTGCATGCCGTGGCCCGAGAAGCCGTTGATGAAGATGAAGTTCCCGACCTCGGTGTGCGGGCCGATCACCGCGTTGTGGTCGAACGAGTTGTGGGCGTAGTGCCCCGCCCACTGGCTCCGCACCTTGGCGCGCTCGAAGGCGGGTATGCGGTGTGCCAGCACGGGCCAGATCTGCTCCTCCCAGACGTCGGGACCCATCTTG
>JAPONU010000039.1 GCA_026713745.1 bacterium | reverse complement strand
CGACGGCTCGTCGGGACGACTGTTCGGGGAAAGGTCAGATCCGATCCGCCGCGACACCGACCCGCCGTGTCAACGGTCAGTGGGATCTGGCATTGAGCACCGCGCCGCCGCCGGGACGCTCGTGCCGGCCACGCGGGTGTCAACGGTCAGTGGGATCTGGCATTGAGCACCGAGTTCAGCCAGAGGCACCCGCGCTGGGCGCAGTCACCTTGCACCTGACACCAAGAAACGACACCAAGAAACAATGCGGGCGACTCGGTCGCGTCGCGCCTTTCGGGAGCGCCGTACGTGACACCAAGAAACGACGCCAAGAAACAATGCGGGCGACTCGGGCGCGTCGCGCCTTTCGGGAGCGCCGTCCGTGACACCAAGAAACGACGCCACGAGACAATGCGGGTGACTCGGCACCGGCGTGCTCGATGTCGGGCTCTAGGTATGTCGGGCTCTTGGAGACTGGTGAGTAATGGCCATTTCGCCGAACCCACAAGCCCCTTACCAGGGCTTTCGCGGCGAGGGATTGGCCGATTCGGGGATTACTCACAACACTCCTAGATATACTGCTTGGTATGCCTGATTCGACTACCATCAAGGTCTCGGTCCGGACGCGGGACGCCCTGCGGCAGCTTGCCGATCGTGAGGGGCTCACGTTCGACGCGCAGCTGGAGAAGCTGATCCGGCGGGAACGTCGACGCATCATCGGCGCCCAGCTTGCGAGCGCCCCACTCGACGCCGGCGAGGAGGCCGTGCTGGATGCGTCGGCAGGCGACGTGGCCGATGCGAGCAGGTGACGTCGTCCGCTGCGACTTCGGGACCCCGGCGCAAGCAGACGCGCTCGGCCGGCGCGGGGGCGACGCCGGTGACGCTGTCCGCTGCGAGTTCGGGACGCCGGCGCGGGGTGAGCCGGGGTTCGTCCGACCGGCGATCGTCGTCACGTCCGACGATGTGCTCGAGTTCCGCCAGCACGCAATCCTGGTCGTTCCATGCACCACGACGCGGCGTGGATGGTTGAGCGAGGTTGACGTCGGTGGGTTCGGCGTCGCGACGGCCCATCTGCCGACGACCGTCAGCGTCGACCGCATCGTCGAGACGGCCGGCGTGAACGTCGGACCCGTCGCGCTCGGGCAGATTCGAGAACTCATCGCCGACCTGCTCGGACTCTGAGAGGCGCAAGAGTCCACGCAGCGGCCGTAGTGAGGCGACTCGCTGTCGCGCTCCCGGACACCTCGGTCGCCGCCGGCAGCGCTAGCGGCTGCGGAGGGTCAGCTGGGTTCGGTCGTGAATGACGTAGCGACTGCCCGACCGGCCCAGCCACCCGAGACGCACGAACTGTGAGATGGCCTTGTTGACCCGCTCCCGCGAGGCGCCGACCATTGCCGCCAACTCCTCCTGGGTGACCGGGAGTTCGAAGCTGTCGCCTTCACCCGCGAAGCTCAACAACCGCTTGGCGGTGCGACCCACCACATCCAGGAACACCGCATCGGTCAGGGCCGCGCCGGCGGCCCGCAGGCGCCGCACCAGCATGGCCACGACGCGCCACAGATGGTCCGGGCGTTCCTCGTACAGGCGTCGCATCGGGCCGTAGGGCACCGCCAGCACCTCGCTGGCCTCGAGGGCGCGGGCACTGGCAGAGCGACCCCGGCCGTCGAACAGGCCCATCTCGCCGAACAGATCGCCCTCTTCCATCAGCGAGATCACCGAGTCTCGACCGTCGGGGGCGGTGGTGACGATCGCGATCCGGCCCGACAGCACCACGTACATGGCATCGGGGAGGTCGTTCATCGCGAACAAGGAGTCGCCCCGCGCGAGCGCTCGACAGACCGAGTAGTCCGCAACGTCGGCCAGAAGCCCCTCTTCGATGCCCTCGAAGATCTCTGTCTGCGCAAGCAACTTGGCGTCAACCATGGCGGGCGCCATGCTAATGAGCGTGACAGAGCCCGTGGTTCGCGACATGTCGGTGATGCTCCGCTTGATCAGTCCGCCGACATGCAAATGAGCGTGACAGAGCCCGTGGTTCGCGACGGCGCCGTCATCTGGACCGTTCTCGTGGCAGCGGGACAAGGACGACGCTTCGGGGGGCCCAAGCAGTTGCAGCCCCTCGCCGGGCGCAGGGTGATCGACTGGGCACTCGAGTCCGCCGCCGCGGCGAGCGACGGCGTCGTTGTCGTGGCCGCCGCCGACCACGTCCGGGGCCTCGCCGAGGGTCCCGCTGCTCTGGGAGCCGGTCCGGGAGCCGGGCGATCGTCCGCCCGCCCGCGCGACGACACCACGCTCATCGTGACCGCCGGTGGCGCGACCCGGTCGGAGTCGGTCCGCGCCGGCCTCGCCGCCACTCCCCGCGACGCCGACGTGATCGTCGTCCACGACGCAGCCCGCCCGCTGGCCGGCGACGCACTCTTTGCGGCGGTGGTGGCCGAGATCGCCGCGGGGGCCGACGGCGCGGTGCCCGCCGTCGCCGTCACCGACACCATCCGACACACCGACAAGGGTCCCCTGGACCGCTCCCGGTTGCGCGCCGTTCAGACGCCACAGGCCTTCCGGGCCGACCTGCTGCGCCGCGCCCATGCGTCCGGCGACGAAGCCACCGACGACGCCACGCTCGTGGAGGCAGCCGGCGGAAATGTCCGTCTCGTGGACGGCGAGCCCAACAACCTCAAGATCACCGAGCCCGGCGACCTGCACGTGGCCGAGGCACTGCTGGCGGCCCGGACACCGCCGGCCCCGGCCGGCGTGCCGCTCGTCGGCATCGGCTTCGACGTGCACCGGTTCAGCGGAGACCCGCAACGGGCGCTCGTGCTGGGAGGGGTGCTGTTCGAGGGCGAGCGAGGTCTCGACGGTCACAGCGATGCCGATGCCGTCGCCCACGCCTGTTGCGACGCGATCCTGGGGGTCGCCGGGTTGGGCGACATCGGGACCCTCTTCCCCGACGACGACGAGCGCTGGCGCGGCGCCGACAGTCTCGCTCTGCTGGCGGAGGCGGCCGAGCGCGTGCGCCGGACCGGCAGGCGGATCGGCAACATCGACTGCAGCGTCGTTGCCGAGCGCCCCAAGCTGGCTCCTCGGCGGGCCGAGATGCAGGCTCGTCTCAGCGAGGCAGTGGGCGCGCCGGTGACCGTCCGGGGAAAACGGGCCGAGTCGCTCGGCGCATTGGGGCGAGGCGAGGGCATCGCCTGCTGGGCGGTCGCAGTCCTGGTCTGACAGGGCGCGACCCCGGAGGCGGCACAGGGTCGGGTCCGCGGAAACCGCCGGCCTCCTCGTAGGGTTGCTCGAATGGACGACGCAGCACCTCCGTCTTCGGACGGTCCAGGCCAGCCCGACGGGCCCCGATCGGGCGGAGGGCGCAGCGGAGCCGGCCAAGGTGGCGAGCGCGGCGGAGGACCCGGCCAAGGTGGCGGACGCGGAGGCGGGCCCGGCCAAGGTGGCGGGCGCGGCGGCGGACGCGACGACGACCGCGGCAGAGGACGCGACGGAGGCGGCTATCGAGGCGGACAAGGCGGCGGACGCGACGACGACCGCGGCGGCGGACGCGGCGGCGGCGGAGGCGACTACCGCGGCGGCCAAGGCGGCGGACGCGACGACGACCGCGGCGGACGCGGCTACCGCGGCGGCCAAGGCGGCGGCTACCGCGGCGGCCAAGGCGGCAGGCGTGACGACGACCGCGGCGGAGGCGGCTATCGAGGCGGCCAAGGCGGCAGACGTGACGACGACCGCGGCGGAGGCGGCTATCGAGGCGGACAGGGCGGCGGACGCGGCGGCGGCGGCGGCGGCGGCGGCTACCGCGGCGGCCAAGGCGGCGGCTACCGCGGCGGCCAAGGCGGCGGGCGTGACGACGACCGCGGCGGACGCGGCGGCTACCGCGGCGGACAGGGCGGCAGACGTGACGACGACCGCGGCGGAGGCGGCTATCGAGGCGGACAGGGCGGCGGACGCGGCGGCGGCGGGCGGGGCCGAGGCGACCCCGGCCGCCGAGGCGGGGGCGGCCGCGGCGCGCGAGGCGGCGGGGGGG
>JAPONU010000038.1 GCA_026713745.1 bacterium | reverse complement strand
CGAGGCGCCCCGCACGGCGGCCTCGGTCGTGCGCCCCTCGTAGAGGATCGGCACCGTCGAGCCATCGGCCTCGGACTCGGTGAGCGTGTACCGGTCGAGGTAGCCGCCGAAGATCTCCAGCGTCCTCTTCCGCTCGCCCATGATGATCGGCGTGCCCGTGAACCCAATCCGCGCGGCATTGGGCAGGGCGCCCATCAGGTTGGCGTGCAGCGTCGCTCCCTGCGAGCGGTGCGCCTCGTCGACCATCACCAGGATCGACTCCGACTCGTTCAACGTTCCGAACGTGTCCCCTTCGCCCAGCCCGTCGGCATCGTCACCGTTCCCGGCCGTGTCGCGCCACTTCTGGATCATCGCCATCACCACGGCCGGGCCGTCCTGGCGCAGCAACTCCCGCACCTCGGCCGCGCTCCGGGCCACCTTGATCGTCTCGCCGGCGAGCCCGGCAGTGTCGCTGAGCTGTTGCTGGAGGTCGGTGCGGTCGGTCACCAGGACAATCTTGAACCTCCGCAACTCGGGGTGACTCCGCATCGCCCGGATCAGGAACACCATGGTCAGGCCCTTGCCCGACCCCTGGGTATGCCAGATGATCCCGCCTCGCCGGTCCACGTGGCCGTCGGCTGCCCTGGTGTCGCCCGTGAGCAGCCGCCGCATCGCCTTGTGGACGCCGCGGTACTGCTGATAGTGGCCGACGATCTTGACCGTGCGACCCGAGCCGACCTCCACGAACAGCGTGAAGTGCCGGACGATGTCCAACAGCCGCTCCGGCGTCAACATCCCGGTCGTCAACAGCTCCTGCTGCGTGACAGCAGCGATCGGCTTGCCGAGCGACGCAGCAACCTCCTCGACGGTGGCCGGGTACGGGTCCTTCCAAGCCAGGTAGTGCTCGGGCAGAGCCGAGAACGTCGCCGCCTCCGCTCGCTCGCCGGTCGTGGAGACCGTGAACTGATTCGTCCAGAACAACTGCTCCGCGCCCTCGGCAACCTCGCTACCGCGCTGGTTGGCATAGCGGCGGAGCTGATCGATGGCATCGGTGATGCTGCTGTCGCTCCCGGGCGGCTTGGCCTCGATCACCACAAGCGGGATGCCGTTGACGAACAGTGCCACATCAGGCCGGATGTTCGGCGCCCGCCCCGGCGTCGCCACGGGGAACTGCGACACGGCGAGGAAGTCGTTGGCCGAGGGGTCCTCCCAGTCGATGTAGTCGACGCTCCGATCCCGACCACCGTCCCACCCGTCGAGCCCGGCGACCGTGGTGCCGCGGAGCAACAGATCAGTCGAGAGCCGGTTGGCCTCCAGCCGCCGGGCCCCCGCCGGCGGGGATCGCAACTCCGCAATCGCCGCATTGATCCGAGCCTCATTGAGCCACGGCGCGCCGTCCGGGCCAGGGTTGATCCTCAGCAACGCCGAGCGGAGCCGCTGCTCGAAAAGCACATCGCGGTCCGACGACCGGTCGACGTTGTGGGCAGGATGTCGGTCAGACCAGACCAGCGTCTCCCAACCGAGCGAGTCGAAATGCGCCAACAGCGGCCGCTCGACCTTCTCCCACTCGGGACCTGATGTCATGCCGCAACCGTTCGGACACGGCTCGACAGCAGATCGGCGGCAAGACCAGCGCGCGTCGCGATCAGCTTACGAACCGAGTCTCGCTCGGCTGCAAGCAATTGGTTGATGCCATGGATTGCGTTCACAGTGCCAAGCTGCTCGACCAGGCCAACGTTGGGCACCCGCAAGCGCTCGACCAACTTGATATTGAATACTGGCTGTGCGCTCCCCGCAGTCATCGCCTGTACTTGCTGGCCGATCAATTGAGACTCGAACAAGAGCGACAGGAAGCTACTCTCGAGGAGCGGACCCGATCGAATAATGATCATATTGGCACAGTTGGCCCCAGCAAAGTG
>JAPONU010000037.1 GCA_026713745.1 bacterium | reverse complement strand
CGCCGAGGGTTGGCGGATCGCCGAGATGGTGCTGCGCGTGGCGGGCATGAAGAACTTCCACCGCGGGTCGATGCACCCCATCGGCCGCCGCCCCTGAGGTTGTTCAGGGCGTCACGACGCGTATCTCGCACCGCGGCCCGGAGGCGTCGATGACGATCAACGCTGCTGCCGGCCCTCGGCCAGGTCCGCCACTGCCTGCCTCGCGCCGACGCGGCCGCCCGAGCGGGTCTCCACCCAATCCAGGGCGTCCTCGATCTTGGGGCGGTCTACGAGCCGCTTCAACTCACCGACGAGGTACTGCTGCAGCGACTTGCCTTCGCGCTCGGCCCGGCGGCGCAACTCGGCATGCGTTTCGTCGGGCAGATCCCGGATCAGAACGTTCACCATGCTTTCATTATGCTATCGACTCCGCGGTATCCGCTACCGCTGCATCATCCCGGAGTTGCCGTTCGGCGCCCACACCACGCCGATGCCCGACGACGCCGACCTCTTCCTGCCGACGCTCGCCACCCTGATCGCCGAGTCCTCACCGAACCGGACCTGCACCACGTCACGCTCGTCTGCGACGACTCCCTCACCCTTCGGCGCTGTCCAAGCGGCGGGTCCCCGACGACCTGTTCAAGAGCTGAATCCATCCGCTGCGCCACAACCCCAAGGTCTGCCGCGACCTACCTCGGCAATTTCCCCAAACCCCAGAAGCTGCTCGCTGGGCCGACCAGCAACTCTCGACTCTCCTACCAGCGCAAACAGATGCACTGGTTAGAACAGCAAACTCCCTGGTTAGAGCCTATCTGCTAACCCTCCTACACCCTCCTCTTGGATTCCTCGTTGCGGATGTGCGAGATGTGGCCGTCGGTCAGATGGAAGAGAGGCTTCGTCGCGCGTCGGGCTTCTTCGATGGCGAAGCGCCGATCCTCGCGCGTCACCTCGCGGGAACGCACCTGTGAAGGAACGCCACGCTCAGAAGGCTCCCTGGTCCCCTTGGTGTCACTCATTGTGTTGGCCTTTCCGTCAGTCCGTCAGTGTCACATGCAGATCTCATGATGACGTGGCCGGGGGATCATCGGTGCGCCATCCAAGCAGGTCAACCACGACGCGGGCCATCGCGCCGGCAATGGCCGCATGTCTGCGGTAGCCCTCATCAGTTCCCAGAATAACCCGATCCTGGGAGTGAGAGACCGACAAGACGCCGATCAGACGGTCGTTAGCGTTCACCACCGGCATTGCTGCCACCTCGGTGAGGTGCCGATACCGCGCCTGGCGCTCCGCATCGAGGCTGAATGTGCCGTCGTGGGTCGTGGCGCCCTGAGCGATCTGATAGCTGCCGCTTTGGTAGGCCACTCCGGTGGCACCCTCCCCCGGCCTCCACCCACGCTGCTCCTCCTGGGGCACCTCGGGCCGCAACACCGCGATCAATTTCCGCTGGCGATCGCTATACATGAAGAACCGGAACTCACAGCCCTCGAAATAGTCCTCGACAGCATCATCAAACAGGGCCTGGGCAGCCTTCTCGGCAACCAGTTGCCGGGTCGTGTCCGTCTGCTCCTCCTCGGTGATCGACAGAACTCCCGCATCCTGCTGGCCGGCCATCTCCCGATACTGCTCGGCCCGATCAGACGGCTGGACCAGATCCAACTCGCCCCCTGGGAACTTAACCCTCCGCAACCAGCGGGCCATCCCGCTCACCCCGACGAGGAGACCCCCGACCCCGGTCGCGGTGGCGAACGAGGTCGAGTCGTCAATCCAGCGGAAGGCGGCGGCCATCGTCAACGCTCCCACCATGAAGGTCAACGTCCGGCCGAGATCATTCAGTAACGCCCGACGGGCGATGTACGTGGCCCACCGCATCCAGAACCGCCTGCAGCGCCGAACCCCGTAGATCAGACGGGCAATGACTCGGACGAACATTTCGGCACTCTAAACCATCACCGCAGGCGCAAGCGGATACGCGCGGTTGCCAGCAGAGTCCACTGCGGTGTCTCGAGTGATCTCCGGTGGCGGATACGCGACGGCTGTGGCCCGCCGGGGAGCCAGCAGTGGTGATCTGCTATATCTGGCGCCTCATGAATGGGATCGCAATGACGGAGGGCGGGTTGGCCACCAGGGTCGGTGGGGTGGTTCGGCTTGTGCTGGGTGTAGCGCGGCTTGGGGAGGCCGATCTGAGGGGCTGGTGGAGTTGCCATGGTCTGGATCGTGTGGGGTCGTACGTCCTGAGCAGGGCGCTGCCGCGGACTTGGCGGTCGGCCGGCCTCGAACTTGACGTGCTGTCGGCGCAGCGGCGGCACGACGACGCGCTCGCGGGGCGGGCGTCGGCGCTGCACCTGTTCTCGGATGAGTTGCCGTTGCGGCGCTGGGCGGCGGCCTGGCTCGCCGAGCAGAAAACCGCAGACGCCGCGGACGAACTCTTCGCGGAACTGGAGGGCTGGAACGACGATGCGGCGAGCAGGCGCCTCAGCGAATGGGCGGGAGAACCAGAACCGGGCGAGGCACTGGGCGACGGCCTGTTGCTCGGGCGCGTGGTGACGCCCGATTCTGGCGACGAGGCTGCGCTGGCCGCCTTGGCGCGCCGTCTCGCTGCGGCCTACCTGGGTCTGGACGGGACGTTTCGAGCGCCCTACTTCGATTCGGAGGCGTAGCCGACGTGGATGATGCCAGATGGCCTGCATGTCGGAACATGGATCCATGCCGCGTGCTTCGAGTTGGCCCACTGATCGCGATGCTGAGGGCGTTGTCGGCGCGTGCGCTGCGCGTGCCTTGCCACGTGCGCCGAGATGGTCCACAGAACGTGATGGCTGTCGGCGCTCGTCGAGACCACTGCGGCGCCGCGATGGTGCCCTACGTCACCTCGGCAGCCTGAGCGCAATGGGTGAGGTCTACACGTCCCGGCTGGCGAAGGGCGGTGCAGCTCTGGAGGACACCCGCCGGGTGGTCGAACTGTGGGACCCAGAACTGTCTCCGGAGGAGAACCTGCGCCGGCTGTCGTCCGTGAACCTGCTCGGCAAGCCCTCTCGGTCGAGGCTCGACGACCTGCTCTATTGGGTGATCCAGCGGCGCTACGTCGATCCCGGTCCGCACATTGTGCCGGCGCTGAAAGGTCTGCTGGCCGACCCGCGGGCGTTCCGGGAGGCCTGCTATTACGAGACTGCTCGTGCCGACGACCTCTTGGCTGCGTTCGCTGAGGGACCGTTGTGGGAGTGGTGGCAGGAGGGACGGCTGTCGGTCGATTTCGGCGACGCCATCGGCTGGCTCGACGAGCTGGGCAACACCAACCAGGTTCCAGAGTGGACCGACAGCGTTCGCAATCGGACGGCGCGAGGGCTCTTGTCGACACTCAGGGACTTTGGGATCTTGGCCGGTGTCGCCCGGGGGCAGCGCAAGGAGATCGCCCCGCCTGCCATGACGCCCCGCGGCTTCGCCTATGTGGCGTGGCGGGAGCACGAGCAGGGGGCATCGTCGCGGGCTCTGGCGAACAGCAGTGTCTGGCACCGTTGGCTGCTGGACGACTCGGTAGTGGAGGATCTGTTCGTTCGGTCGGCTCGCCTGGGTGTTCTGCGCTTCTCTCGCGCTGGCTCTGCGGTGCGGCTCGACTGGTTGGTGGGTCGGCTGGAGGAGGTCACCGGTGCGGGTGCGTGAGCGCAGGGACTGTTGGCGTGCAGTCAACGGGCGGATGAACCGGCGGGAGGTCACCGGTGCGGCTGTGTGAGTGCCGGCGCGGTCGCTGTGCGGCACATGGGCCCGGGAACCGCTTGGAGGTCTCCGTTGCGTGAGGAGTTGCGCCGGGTCGGTGAGCGCATCGAGTCGTACTTCGCCACCGGGGGTGATCCGCCGTTCGTGCTGTACCAGTACCACCCGAAGCAGGAGTGGGAGGTGCGGCGCGACCTGGGGGAACTGCGGCGCTGGCTGGAGTCGCCGCCGCGGCGGATTGGCTGCGCGGCGGTCTCGCTGGCGGATCTGTTCTGGGCGGCGCTGGACGATTCCGGCTACTTCAACGAGCTGGTGGACTTAGAGCGCCGGGCGCGGGAGGCGAACGACGGCGCGGCGGTTCGCGAAGTGTCCGAGGCGGTCGGGGAGATTCTCCGCGAGCCGCCGACGCTCACAGACCGCGTGGTGGAGAAGGTCGAGGGCTGTGAAGAACGAACCGCAGTGTTCCTGTACCGGGCCGGCGCGCTCTACCCCGCCTATCGGACCTCGACGCTGCTCGACGATCTGCGCGGTCGCCTTGCCCGGCCGGTGACGCTGCTGTATCCGGGCACTCTGATCGGTGAGTACGGTCTGCGGTTCATGGACCGGGCTGAGGCCGCCTACGGCTATCGGGCGCTGATCGTGCCGAGGGAGACGCCGGCGTGAGGATCGAAGAACTCTTCCGGCGCGACATCCGCCGGACGATCGAGGAGGTCGTCAAGGTCGATGACGCCGACGAGGCCACCATCGCCAACGAACTCGAGGAGTACGTCGCCACCGAGCACATCCTTGAGGAGTTCGAGACGGTGCTGGAGGCCTACCAGGAGTCGATCCTCAGCCCGAACGAGACCTGCTCGGTTTGGGTGTCGGGGTTCTTCGGTTCGGGCAAGTCGAGTTGGGCGAAGATCCTCGGATATCTCCTGGCAGACCCACGGGTGGGCGACGAGAGCGCCGCTGAGCGGTTCTTCGCTCGCACGCACGCCCCGGCGGTGCAGGCCCTGCTCAACACGGTCCACGCCCGGTCGCCGACGCTGACTGTGCTCGTGAACCTGGCGACCGGCGCGAACGTCGTCGCCGGGGAGGGGGAGTCGGTGGTCCTGCCGATCTACCGGGCGCTGCTCGAGCGGCTCGACTACTCCCGGAACTTCACGCTCGCCGAATTGGAGTACACCCTCGAAGGCGACGGGAAGCTCGCCGAGTTCGAGACAGCGTTCGCCGAGATCGATGGACGCCCTTGGCATGAGCGGCGCTATACCGCCCTTGCCAAGCGCCAGGCCGCCCGAGCGCTCGACGCCGTCTACGGCAGCAGCGGCGATCTTCCCGACTGGGCGCAGGGGTTGGAAGCGCCGGACATCGACGCCGACTGGTTCGCGGTCCGTGCGCTCGAACTGCTCGAGCGCCGCGGCGACGGTTGCCGGCGACTCGCGTTCGTGGTGGACGAGGCGGGGCAGTACGTCGCCCGGTCGGTACACCGGATGTTGGATCTGCAAGGTCTTGCCGAGGCGTTCCAGAAGCGCCGCGGGCGGCTGTGGCTCGTGGTGACCTCCCAGGAGCGTCTCGACGACGTGGTCGACAGCCTCGAAGCCAAGCAGGTCGAGTTGGCACGAGCACAGGCGCGGTTCCCGCTGCGGGTGGACCTGCTGCCGTCGGACATAGACGAGGTGACCGGCAAGCGTGTCCTGGAGAAGACCGCCGACGGCGGCGCGGCGGTGCGGGCCGCGATCGAGCCGAACCGCAACAAGCTGGTTAGCAACGTGCGCCTCGCGTCGCCGATCCGGTCCGGCGAGCCGGGTCTCGACGAGTTGGTCCGCCTGCACCCGCTGTTGCCCTACCAGATCCAGTTGCTGATCGACGCCGTGTCGGTGCGACGCACCAAAGGAGGGGCATCCCCAACGGTGGGAGGGTCGAAT
>JAPONU010000036.1 GCA_026713745.1 bacterium | reverse complement strand
GGGTCTGGCGGACCAGCAAGTGGTCGGGGATGGGGATCGGTCCGGGGTTGTTGTCGCCGCACGCCGCGAGCCCGGGGAAGGTGGCGGCCATCACGTCGTCGGCCTCCATCCGCTGGATGGGCGGCGGGTTGCGCTTGCCGCTCTTGAAGCGCAGCACGGTCAGAGCCCGGTTCAGGTTCCAGCGCCAGCGCACCCCGAACAGCGGCGAGACGATGATGGCCTGCGTCAACACGTCGTTCACGGTGGCCGGGTCGAGCATCCGCGGCACGTCGGTGAGGGGGAAGCTGTGCTGGGGCCCCAGCGACAGCACCACCGCATCGTCGTTCGCCGCGGCCTGCAGTTCGAAGTCGAACGTGCGGCAGAAGCGCTTGCGCAGGGCGAGACCCAGCCCCCGGTTCAACCGGCCGCCGTGGGGGCTGTGGATCACGAGCTGCATGCCGCCGGTCTCGTCGAAGAACCGCTCGATGACGAGCCGGTCCTTCGTGGGGAGCGAACCCAGGGAGGCTCGTGCCGCGGCCAGGTACGACACGACGGCCTCGGCGGCGACGGGGCAGAGGCCGCACCGCTCGGCGGTGGCCGCTCGCGCACCGTCAGGGTCGCCGGCGTCCAAGAACTCGTCCACCAAGTCCCGCAGATCGCTCACCTCGGTGCTCAGCTCGGTGGTGCGGGACGGGGCCTCGCCCAGCCAGAACGGCACCGTGGGTGGCACCCCCTCGGCGTCGACGACCCGCACCACGCCCGACTCGATGCGCCGGATCCGCCAACTGTGCGAGCCCAGCAGGAACACGTCGCCGGCCATCGATTCGATGGCCCAGTCCTCGTTGACGGTTCCGAGGAACGTGTCGTCGGGGTCGAGCAGCACCCGGTAGTCCGCCACGTCGGGAATCGCCCCGCCGGAGGTCAAAGCAGCGAGGCGTGCGCCGCGGCGCCCTGCGGCCTCTCCCGCCACCGAGTCGACGTGCACGTAGTCGCCGCGCCGCCCCCGCCCGGTCACGACGCCGGCGTTGGTGAATCCGAGGGTCTCGTCGAAGTCCTCCCTCGGTAGGTCGGCATACGGCGCGGCCCGCCGCACCAGGCCGAACAGGTCGTCGATCTTCCAGCGCTCGGCAGCGCATTCCGCGGTGATCTGCTGTGCCAGCACGTCGAGGGGCGCCACCGGGGGCGTCACGGCGTCGAGCCTGCCGGCCCGCACACCCGCCAGCAGAGCGGCGCATTCGACGAGCTGGTCACGGGTGGTGGGGAACAGGCGGCCCTTGGGGATCTTGCCGACCGAGTGGCCCGACCGGCCCACCCGCTGCAGGAAGGTGGCCATGCTGCGCGGGCTGCCGATCTGGCACGCCAGGTCCACCGGGCCGATGTCGATGCCCAACTCCAGCGAGGCGGTCGCCACGAGGGCCCGCAGGTCGCCGGCCCGGAGCCGGTTCTCCACGCGCAGGCGCCGCTCCTTCGAGAGCGAGCCGTGGTGGGAGGCAACCGCGCTGTCGCCGAGCCGATCGGCGAGCAGGTGAGCGATGCGTTCGGCCTCCCGGCGGGTGTTGACGAACACCAGCGTCGTCCGATGATCGGTGATCAGCTCGGCGATGCGGTCGAGGATCTCGGCGGTCTGTTCGGCGGGGGCCACGGCCTCCAACTCGCTGGGCGGCATTTCGAGGGCCAGGTCCAGGTGCCTGGTGTGGCCGACGTCGATCACCGCAGGTGGGGGACGGTCGGCTGGGGACTCGGGGCCCCCGGTGCCCAGGAGCAGCCGCTGGATGACCCTGATCGGGCGCTGGGTGGCCGACAGCCCGATCCGCAGCGGTCGTTGCTCGCACACGTGCTCGAGGCGCTCCAGGCTGAGGGCCAGATGCGAGCCGCGCTTGTCGCGGGCCACCGCGTGGATCTCGTCGACGATCACCCAGCGGGCGGTACGCAACATCTCGCGGCTGCGCGCCGCGGTCAGCAGCAGGTACAGCGACTCGGGCGTCGTGACGACGAAGTTGGGAGGGTTGCGCAGCATCGTGGCGCGTGCCGACGGGGTCGTGTCGCCCGAGCGGACGCCGACCCGCAGCGGCGGCGGTTCGAACCCCATGTCCCGGCCGATCCGGCTGATCTCGGCGAGCGGAGCCGTGAGGTTCTCGGCGATGTCGGTGGCCAGGGCCTTCAGCGGGGAGACGTAGATCACCTGCGCCCGTCCGGCCACCTGCTCGCCCCGCTCGTGCGCCTGCCACAGAGCGTCGATGGCGACCAGGAACGCCGACAGTGTCTTGCCCGAACCGGTGGGCGCGCTCACCAGCGTGTCGGCGCCGGCGCGTATCGCCGGCCAGGCGCCCACCTGCGCGGCCGTCGGCCCGCCGCTGAAACGCCCGCAGAACCAGGCCCGCACAGCGGGATGGAAACCGTCCAGCACACCGGAGG
>JAPONU010000035.1 GCA_026713745.1 bacterium | reverse complement strand
CGGGACCGCCTCGACTCCGTCTCGCCGGACGCATTCCGCGCCGGCGTCCTCCTGCACACCGGCGATCAGTACTTCGCGGTCGGCGACCGCCTCCACGTCCGTCCGATCGAGAGCCTCTGGGCGCAGCGAGACGCTCCCTGACGAGATACGTCCCGCGCGATCCGGCCGGACGGCCCGGCCGATCCGGCGAGGAGGCACCCCTCGACCTTCCCTAGCCTGACGGCATGGACTGGGGACTGCACGCGGCGCTGGGGCGTGACGCCGAGGCGGTGAAGGGGCGCACCCTGGACCGCAACGTGGCGCGGCGGGTGCAGACCTTCGCTGTCCCCTACAAGCGCATGATCACGCTGTTTGTGGTGGCCATCCTGCTGGGCGCCCTGTTGAGCCAGGTGCCGGCGCTGCTGTTCCGGGAGATCATCGACGACGCCATCGTCAACGCCGACCGGGGCTACGTGAACCTGCTCGCGGGCCTCATCCTGGGGGCCGCCTTCGCCGAGGCGCTGCTGGCGTTCGGCGAGCGCTGGTGGTCGGCCCGCATCGGCGAGGGCCTGATATACGACCTGCGGGTAGCGCTGTACGACCACGTGCAGCGCATGGGGGTGTCGTTCTTCACCAGCGTGCAGACCGGGGCCCTGATCAGCCGCTTGAACAACGACGTGATCGGCGCTCAGCGGGCCATGACCGGCACCCTCGGTCAGTTGGTGTCCAATTTCTGCATCCTGCTGATCACGCTGCTGACGATGTTCATCATCCTGGATTGGCGGCTCACACTGCTGGCCCTGGTGTTGCTGCCGTTCTTCGTGCTCCCCGCCAAGCGCGTCGGCCGGCGCCTGCAAACCCTCACACGGCGGCAGATGGAGCACAACGCCGACATGAACACGCTCATGACCGAGCGGCTGGGGGTCGCCGGAGCGCTGCTGGTGAAGCTGTTCGGACGCCACGACGTCGAGCGGGAACAGTTCGCGGGCAAGGCCGGCAACGTGAGGGACCTGGGAGTGCGAACCGCCATGTACGCCCGGGTCTTCTTCATCGCCCTGACATTGCTCGGTGCCGTCGGCACGGCCGCGGTCTACTGGGTCGGCGGCCACCTGGCCATCTCCGGTTCGGTCACAATCGGAACTCTGGCCGCCATGGGCTTGCTCGTGATCCGCATCTACATGCCCCTCACGAGCCTCACCAACGCCCGTGTCGACATCATGACGGCGATCGTGTCGTTCGAGCGGGTCTTCGAAGTGCTGGACACACCGAACGCCGTGCCGGACCGGCCCGGAGCGCGCCCCCTGCGGCGCCCCGGAGGCCGGGTGGAGTTGCGGGACGTGCGATTCACGTACCCGCCTACCGAGGGGGCCGCTCTGGCATCGCTCGCCCCTGCGGCTCCGGAGCCGTCCACCGACGGCGACAAGCCCGCCGGCCCGGCGCTGGACGGTGTGAGCCTGGACGTCTCACCCGGGGAGTTGGTGGCGCTGGTCGGACCGTCGGGCGCCGGCAAGACGACTCTCACCGCGCTGCTGCTGCGGCTCTACGACCCCGACGAGGGCACCATCGCCGTCGACGGCCACGACCTGCGTGACGTCACCGGCGAGTCGGTGCGGGCCGCGATCGGCGTGGTGCCCCAGGACCCGCACCTGTTCCACGACACGGTGGGGGCGAACCTGCGCTACGCCCGGCCCGATGCCGACGAGGCCGAGATCGCCGCGGCCTGCCGGGCGGCCGGCATCCTGGAGGTGATCGAGGGGCTGCCGCAGGGGTTCAACACCCTCGTGGGCGAGCGGGGCTACCGCCTCTCCGGCGGCGAGAAGCAGCGCTTGGCCATCGCCCGGATGCTGCTGAAGGATCCGGCGATCGTGATCCTGGACGAGGCCACCAGCCATCTCGACAGCGAGAACGAGGCCGCCGTGCAGGTGGCGCTGTCGGCGGCGCTGGCCGGCCGCACGTCCTTCGTGATCGCCCATCGCCTGTCCACGATCACCGCCGCCGACCGGATCGTGGTGCTGGACGAGGGCCGGCTGACCGAGCAGGGCCGCCACGAGGACCTTCTCGCCGCCGACGGGCTCTACGCCAAGCTCTACCGCACGCTGCTCCGCGCCGAGGCGAACCGGTGACCCCGGTCTCGCACGCAGTCGCGACCTGGCAGACCGGCGGCGGGAGTCGCATCGCCGGCGGCGGGAGGGCGGACAGGGGAGAGCCGTGAGCGACGATTCGAGCGTCGGCGAGGTGGCGGCGGTCGGCGGCGACGCGCCCACCTACGACGTTGCCGAACTGGTCGGCCTGCTGGCAGACCTCGTCGAGGATGCGTTTCCCGACGACATCTGGATCAGAGGCCAAGTCCGAAACCTCAGGTCCCGTACCCGCGCTGGTCATGTCTACTTCGACCTGGTGACGCCTGCGCCGGCCGAGAAGACCCCGGAGGCCGCGCTGCCGGTCGTGCTGTTCGATTGGTATCGCAAGATCGTGAACCGGGTCCTGGGGTCCGGCGCCAAGGGACAGATGGTCGACGGGGTGGAGGTTCGTATCCGCGGAGGGCTCTCCGTGTACAAGGCACGGGGGCGGCTGCAACTCCAGATGAAGGCCATCGACCCTGCCTACACGCTCAGCAGGCTGGCCGACCAGCGGGACCGGCTGCTGGGCGGGTTGGCCACCGCCGGCCTGCTGGAGCGCAACAAGTCGCTCCCGCTACCGGCCCTGCCACTGCGGGTGGGCCTCGTGACCAGCGCCGGCAGCGCCGCCGAGGCCGACTTCGCTGACGTGCTGGCGAGTAGCGGCATCGGCTGGGAAATCCTGGTCGCCGACACTCCGGTGCAGGGATTCGGGAGCGAGCAGAAGATCGCCGAGGCGCTGGCACTGGCCGACAGCCTCGGCGTGGACGTGATCGCGCTCGTGCGCGGCGGCGGTGCCCGGACCGAGTTGGCACCGTTCGACAGCACAGCGGTGGCGCATGCCGTCGCCCAGCGATCGGTGCCGGTCCTGACCGGCATCGGCCACGAGATCGACCGCTCGGTGGCCGACCTGGTGGCGCACACCGCCTGCAACACGCCCACCGCCTGCGCGGCCGCGCTCGTGGAGCGCGCCGGGCGGTTCGACCGGGCCACCCTGGATCTCTGGCGAGGCATCGAGGGTGCCGCGGCCGCCCGGCTGGCGGCGGACCGGCAACTGCTGGACGCGGCCGCCCGGCGCACCGGTGCCACCGTTTCGTCGTCCTGCCGCGGCGCCCGCAGCGAGATGCGCCGGCTGGCACGGGCCATCGACCGGGCGGCAAACCACGGCGTCGAGCGCGCCCGCTGGCAGCTCGACGCCCAGCATGACCTGGTCAACGGCAGAGCCTCCACGCATCTGGCCGGACACCACCGGCTCCTTGCCTCGGCCACCGAACGGCTACGACTTGACGGTTCACACGCTCTGGAGACCCAGCGTCGCCGGCTCGATGCGCTCGAGGCGCAGGCACGCGCCTACGACCCGCAACGGGCACTGGAGCGGGGCTGGAGCATCACGACCGACGGCGCCGGGCGACTGCTTCGGTCGGTCGCCGGCATCGGGCCGGGCGCTACCCTGCGAACCCGGATGAGCGACGGGACGGTCACCAGCACCGCGGAGGCGGTCACGCCCGACGACACGACCGGGAGCGACCATGACTGACAGCACGCCGCAGCAGGCTCCCGCCGACGGCTACGCCGCCGCCGTGACCGAACTGCAGAAGATCCTCGAGGCCCTCGAGGCCCCCGACGTGGACGTGGACGCCTTGGCGGCCCACGTGGACCGCGCCGCCGAGCTGCTCCGCTTCTGCCGGGAACGGCTCGTGGCGGCTGAGACGCAGGTGACCGAGATCGTCGCAGGTCTGGAGGACCTCACCACCGACCCCGGCGCGGCGGACGCGGCCTCCGGCGGAGCCGGCATAGACGGGTAGAGCGCAAGGGCCTGCCGATGGGAACACGGAAGCTCTCGGGCACCGACGGCTTCGTCTTCGTCGACCTCGACGATGCCCCCGGATCCGCCGGTCTCATGCGGCTTGCACCGAAGATCCTGCCGAGCGGCGCCCGGGAGATGGCCCGCTCGGCCACCTACACCTTCGCCGCTCTCGGCATGCAGCGCTCGGG
>JAPONU010000034.1 GCA_026713745.1 bacterium | reverse complement strand
TCGTCACCCGCATCTACTCCGCCGGCGACTTCGGGGTGCCCACCAGCGAGCTCATCACCCGGCCGCCGTTCAGGGCGCCGCACCACAGCACCACCATGGTGGCCCTCGTGGGTGGCGGATCCAGGGCGCTGCGGCCGGGGGAGATCAGCGCCGCCCACGGCGGTGTGCTGTTCCTCGACGAGTTGGGCGAATTCTCCCCGGTGGTGCTGGACGCCCTGCGCCAGCCGCTGGAGGAGGGCGTGATCAGGGTGAGCCGGGCAGTCGGCTCGATCAGCTTCCCCGCCGAGTTCGTGCTGGTGGGATCCATGAATCCCTGCCCCTGCGGCAACGCCGGCGGCCCGGGCCACTGCCGCTGCAGCGACGGTGCCCGCGTGAGGTACGCCCGGCGCCTCTCGGGGCCCTTGCTGGATCGCTTCGACATGCGGCTCTTCGTGCAGCGCCCCTCGGCGGACGAATTGTTCCGGGGCGAACCCGGGGAATCCTCGGCGGCGGTGCGCGAGCGGGTGTTGGCGGCCCGCCGCCGGGCGGCGCGGCGCGGCGTTCGCTACAACAGCACGCTTGGCTCGCGGGTGCTGGAGCGGGAGGCGCCACTCAGCCCCGAGGCCGCCGCGCTGGCCGAGCGGGCTGTGGCGTCGGGTCAGCTGAGCGCCCGGGGCCTGCAGCGCATCCGCTGCGTGGGGTTGACGATCTGCGACCTCGACGGTCGGGAACCGCCGCTGCGGGGCGCCGACCTTGCTCTGGCGCTGCAACTGCGGAACAACCCGGTGCCCCTGGACCGCTCGTACGCGGGCAGCCATGTCGCCTGAGCCCTCGGAGCCGTCGGGAGCAGCCGCCGCGGTGGGCGAGCGGCTCGCGGAGACTTCCGAGGTGGGCGCCGGGCCGGGGGAGGTGACTACCGGTGAGACCGTGACCGCTGAGCCCGAGACTGTCGGCGACGAGGTCTACCTTGGGGCGCTGGCGAGCCTGGCCGGCATGGGTCCGGCACGGCTCGGGCGGCTGCTGGGGCGCTGGGAGCCGGCGGAGGCCTGGAACGTCCTGACCGGCGGCGCACTCACCGAGGTGCGCGCAGTGGCGCGTGTCAGCGAGCAGCTCGGCCGGCGCTGGGTCGGCGACGCCCGCAGGGCCGACCCCACCGAGATCCAGCGGCGCCACGAACAGGCAGGGGTGACGGTGCGCCGGCGCGGCACCGCCGGCTATCCGGCGCGCCTGGCGGGGGATCCCGAACCGCCCGCGGTGCTGTTCAGCCAGGGCACGCCCGAACTCCTCGAGCACCCGACGGTCACCATCGTCGGCACCCGCCGGTGTACCCGCTACGGCGCAGATGTGGCTTTCGACCTAGCCAGGGCGGCCGCGGCCCACGGGGTCGCAGTGATCTCGGGACTGGCAATCGGTATCGACGCGGCCGCACATGCGGGCGCCCTTGCCGCCGACGGCGTACCTCCGGTCGGCGTGGTGGGCAGCGGCCTGGATCGCATCTATCCCCGCGAGAACGCGGTGCTGTGGCAGATGGTGGCGCAGAGAGGGCTCCTGCTCTCCGAGGCGCCGCTGGGGGCAGCCCCGGAGCGCTGGCGATTCCCTGCCCGCAACCGGGTCATGGCGGCGCTCAGCGATGCCTGCGTCGTCGTGGAGTCCCATGCCGACGGCGGCGCCCTCGGGACCGCCACCGAGGCGGCGCAGCGGGGCCGGACGGTGGCGGCGGTGCCGGGACCGATCCGCAGCCCGGCCTCGGCCGGGACGAACCGGCTCATCGCCGAAGGCGGCGGTGTGCTGTGCGACGTCGAGGATCTGCTGGTGCTTCTGGACATCGCCCGGACCACGCCGGCCCCCCGGGACACTGCCGGCGCAGCCGGCGGGGTGGCCCCGATCACCGATGCGGTGGCGGTCGGGATCCTGGAAGCGTTCGACTGGATGCCGGCCACCCTGGAGATGCTGGCGTCGCGTACCGGAGTGGGGCTGGGCGAACTGGCGTGGCATCTGGAGAACCTCAGCGCCTCGGGACTGCTGTCGCGGCGCGGGCTGTGGTACGAGCGACGCGCCGAGGCCCCTGTCGCCGGCGGTGGATCGGGATGAGGTCACAACTCCGGCGTGCCGCCCATTCCCCGGTGCGGCGAGGCTGGTTGGTAGCCTCGAAGCATGCCGGCATGGGCGTCCGATACGTTCTGCGCCTCACTGGTGCGCCTCGCTCCCTCCTCGGTGGCCGTGTACCGGCGAGACCTGAACGCCTTCGTGGACTGGGCCGAGGAACACTCGCTGGCCGGTCCCTCCTCCGTCACACGCAAGGATCTGCGCCGCTACCTGGCCGGTCTGACACGCCACGGCTACGCGGCACGCACCGTGGCGCGGAAGGCCTCGGTGCTGCGCCGTTACTTCGGTTGGTCCACCCGGACCGGTCGCTGCCCGAGCGATCCCTGCATTGGCCTGTCCACCCCCGCGGGGACGGCCCGGCTCCCCGAAGTGCTCTCGGAGAACTCTGTGGAGTCGCTCCTGGCCGGCCGGAGTCCCGCCGCTTCGGGGGATCACCCTCTCAGGCGTCTGCGCGACGACGCCGTGCTGGAGTTGCTCTACGGCAGCGGTATGCGCGTGGCCGAACTGTGCGCCCTGCGTCCGGCGGATCTGGATCTGGACCGGTCGAGGGTGCGGGTTACCGGCAAGGGCGACAAGCAGCGGCTCCTGCCGCTCTCGGCCCCGGCGGTGCGAGCCGTGCAGCGATTCCGGGAGGCAACCGAGGCCGCCTCGCGGGCCGGGGAGACTTCCGGCGCGGTGGTGGCTTCCGGCGACGACGACCCCCTGTTCCGGAACCTGCGAGGCCGGCCGCTCGGGCCGCGCGACGTGCGACGCATCATGGATCGCCGGTCGTCCGAGCCGACCCACCCCCACGCCCTCCGGCACACGTTCGCCACACATCTCCTCGACGGCGGCGCCGACCTGCGTTCGGTGCAGGAGTTGCTCGGGCACGAGAGCGTGGGCACCACCCAGGTCTACACCCACGTCAGCCGCCGCCGGCTGCGTTCGGTGATCGAAACGGCGCACCCGCGCGGCTGACCACGCGGGCGATCGCCGGTCTGACGGTGATCGCCGCGGCCCTTGCAGTGCCGGGTGCTCAAGCGCCGGTCGGCGCACAGACCGTCTCGAACCCGGGGCCTGTGCCCGTCGTCTTCTATCGCCCGCCCACCGACGGGATCGTCGTCGATCTCTTCCGCCCGCCGGCGCACACCGGCGCTCCGGGGAACAGGGGGCTGGAATACGCCACCGGGCCCGGAAGCGCCGTGCGGGCGGCTGCCGCGGGGGTGGTGACCTTCGCCGGGCAGGTCGGCTCGGGCCGGCACGTGACGGTGGCGCATGCCGACGGCGTGCGCACCAGCTATTCCTTCCTGCGCAGCGTGGCGGTCCGCGCCACCCAGACCGTCGACGCCGGCCAGGTTCTGGGCACGACCGGCACGTCGTTCCACTTCGGCGCCCGCATCGGTGAGGCCTACGTGGATCCGGCGGTGCTGCTGGGGATCGGTGGGCCCGCTCGGCTGGTCCCGTTTGCGGCCCAGGGTGCGATTGGAAGGCTCGGGAGCGGCGCCCCGCCATCCCGCCGGCCCACCCGGGGGTTGGGTGGGCCGGTGCGCCGGTAGACTCCCCGGCGGCCGAAGGGCCTGTCCGATCCGACGATTTCCGTCCGCGCTCTCCCACGGTCGCCTCAGAGGTGCAAGGCGCGGACTGTCACCCAACCGATGGGAAGGAGACCATGGCACCCGTCGTGACCATGAGCCAACTGGTGGAAGCAGGTGTCCACTTCGGGCACCAGACCAGGCGCTGGAACCCGAAGATGAAGCGATTCATCCACGGAGACATCGCCGGCATCTACATCATCGATCTGAAGCAGACGCTGACCTGCATCGAGAACGCGTACTCGTTCGTGCGGGACATGGTGGCCAACGGGGGGACGCTCCTCTTCGTCGGCACCATGAAGCAGATCCAGCCCAGCGTCGAGACACACGCCAAGCGCTGCGGCATGCCGTACGTCAACCAGCGATGGTTGGGCGGCACGCTCACGAACATTCAGACGATCTTCAAGCGCGTCCACAAGATGCAGGAGTACCAGCGGATGCGCGACACCGGCGGGTTCGACGCGATGCCCAAGAAGGAGGCGCTCAGCCTGCAGCGCGAACTCGCCAAGCTGGAGCGCAACCTGGGCGGCATCGGTCAGATGAACACGCCTCCCGAGGCGGTGTTCGTACTGGACACCAAAGCCGAGCACATCGCCGTCAGCGAGGCCAACAAGCTGGGCATCCCCCTCATCGCCGTGGTGGACACCAACTGCGATCCCGACGTCGTGACCTACGTCATCCCCGGTAACGACGACACCATCCGTGCCGGCGAGCTCATGTGCCGCATCATGGGCGACGCCGTGGTCGAGGGGCGGCGCCTGGCGGAGATGAGCGGCACCGTCGCGCCGACCCCGCAGCGCACCGCCGAGGAGGAGGCCGAGGTGGCGCGCCAGCAGACGGAGGCTGCTGCCGCGGCAGCCGCTGACATGCGCGATCGCGAGGCCAGGGTCGCCCGCAGCCTCGAGGAGTCCGGGGAGGGCGCCGCGGCTGAGGCCGGCGACGCCGGCGAGGACCCCGTGGAGCAGTCCGGCGCTCCCGCCGGCGCGGAGGGTTGAGAGGGCAGATGGTCCAGGTATCCGCGAGAGAGGTCAAGGCGCTTCGAGACGCCACGGGCGCAGGCATGATGGATGCCAAGCGCGCGCTCATCGAGGCCGCCGGAGATCCCGCCGAGGCTGCGGAGGTCCTGAAGCGCAAGGGCCTCGCGAAGGCCGCCGAGCGGGCCGACCGGGAGGCCGCCGAGGGAGCCATCGCCGTCGCCGCCGGCGACGGCGTCGCCGCGCTGGTGCTCCTGCGCTCGGAGACCGACTTTTCCGCCAAGGCCGCCGATTTCCTGGCCTGTACCCAGGAGATTGCCGAGGCGGTCCGTGACGGCGGCGCCGCTGCGGCTGAGGCGTTCGGCGGCAGGATCGATGAGTTGCGGCTCGCCAAGAAGGAGAACATCTCCCTCGGGTCGGTGGTGCAGGTGCGCGCCGGCGAGGGCAACACGCTCGACACTTATGTTCACCGCCAGGACGGCCGCGGGGTCAACGGCGTGATCGTGGAGGGCGCCGGCGTCGATGCGGAGGTTCTGCACCAGGTCGCGTTGCACGTCGCCTTTGCCAAGCCTCGCTACCTGGACCGCGACGAGGTGCCGGAGGCCGACGTGGAACGCGAGCGCGCCTCGGTGCTGGAGATCACCAAGGCCGAGGGGCGCCCCGAGGCTGCCTGGGACAAGATCGTGCAGGGCCGCCTCAGCGGATGGTTCCGCGAGAGCGTTCTGCTCGAGCAGGGACTGCACGGTGACAAGACCTCCGTCGCCAAGAGCATCGGCAGCGGGCGGATCGTGCGCTTCGAACAGTCCTACCTCGGGTAGTGATGCCCCGCTGGAGTCGCGTCCTGCTCAAGGTCTCCGGCGAGGCGTTCGCCGGATCGGCGGGTTACGGCATCGACACCGAGACCGCCGCCACCATCGCCAACGAGATCGCCTCGGTCCGCGACCGGACCGGTGTTCAGATGGCGGTGGTCGTGGGTGGGGGCAACATCTGGCGCGGCCAGGAGCACGCGGGTGGCGGCATGGACAGAGCCCAGGCCGACTACATGGGCATGCTGGCCACCCTGATCAACGCCCTGGCCCTGCAGGACGCCCTCGAGCGCCTCGATCAACCCACCAGAGTGCAGACCGCCATCCACATGGCGCAGATCGCCGAGCCCTACATCCGCCGGCGAGCCATCCGCCACCTCGAGAAGGGTCGCGTCGTCATCTTCGGCGCCGGGACCGGCAACCCGTTCTTCACGACCGACACAGCGGCCGCTCTGCGGGCGGTCGAGGTCGAGGCGGACGCGCTGTTGAAGGGCACGCACTCGGGGACCGACGGCATCTACACCGCCGACCCGCGCACCGACCCCGACGCCGTCAAGCTCGACAAGATCTCCTACATCGATCTCGTCAGCGGCGGACTCCGCGCCATGGATGCCACCGCCGCCACCCTGTGCATGGAGAACAGCCTGCCGATCGTGATGTTCGACCTCATGCAGGCGGGCAACGTACTGTCCATCATCGAGGGTCGCCCGATAGGTACCATCGTGGCTTGAGAGCTCGCGGTTGCACTGCGAGGCGAGTGCCGCATGAGTGAAGAGTTGATCGAGATCGTGGTCTCCGAGGCGCGCGACAGGATGGAGCGGGCCGTCGCGCACGCCCGCAGGGAGTTCAGCGGTGTACGAACCGGCCGGGCCACCTCCGCGCTGGTGGAGCGGCTCAGTGTGAACTACCACGGGGCGGAAGTGAGCCTGCAGCAGATCGCCGGCTTCAGCGTTCCCGACGTCCAGATGCTGGTCATCTCGCCGTACGACAAGCGCTCGATCGAGGCGATCCAGAAGGCCATCCAGCGTGCCGATCTGGGGTTCAACCCCAGCACCGACGGGTCGGTGGTGCGACTGCACTTCCCGCCGCTGACCGAGGAGCGCCGCCGCGAGCTGGTCCGGCTGGTCCGCGCGATGGCCGAGTCCGGTCGCGTGGCGTTGCGCGGCTCACGGCGCGCGGCGCGCCAGGATCTGGACACGCTCAAGCGCGACGGGGACATCTCCGAGGACGACAGCCGGCGCGGGCAGCGGCGCCTGGACGAGATGACCCAGGAATTCGAAGAACAAGTCGGAGCGGCCCTCGAGGCCAAGGAAACCGAACTGATGCAGGTCTGACAGAGGAGCGCGCCAGTGGATCGAGATAACCCCTACGACCCGGCCGGGCCGGAGGAATGGGAGGGCGGCGACGCCGACCTCCACGAGAGCTACACGGAGGGTGCCGACGACGGCGTCTGGGAGGTAGAACCCGATGTCGAGCCGGCCGAGGAGGCCTGGGACACCTTCAGTGAGGGAAGTCCCACTTGGGGTGCCGCCGATGGCGGCGACGAGGGACTCGACGTGGGCTACCTCACCGAGCAGCACCCTCAGGCGGCCGAGGTCGGCGTAACCGACACCGCGGCGGGGGTGCAGTTCTTCGGCGAGGACGACGATGTCTGGCACGGTGCCGAGCCGCCACCGCCCATCGGGGCGCGTGAGCGGAGTTCGGATCGGCGGCTGGGGCCCGCGATCCTCACCGGCGCGGCGCTTTGCGCAGTGGCCATCGTGTGCTTCTGGGTCAGTCCGATCCTCACACTCGTGCTGCTCTGTGTGCTGATGGTTCTGGCCGCCGGAGAGTTCTTCGGCGCCACGCGTCAGGTCGGCTACCAACCCGCCACCCTCGTGGGGCTGGTTGCGGCCGTCGGGTTGCCCGTGGCGGTCTACTGGCGGGGAGCCGAGGCCTACCCCCTGGCCCTCGGGCTGGTCGTCATGGCCGCACTCTGCTGGCACCTCGTCGGCGTGACCTCCGAGCGGCCCGTGCCCAACGTGGCGATCACGCTCTTCGGCGTGGGATACGTGGCGGTTCTGGGGAGTTTCGGGGCCCTCATGCTGACCCACGACAAGGGCACCGGACTGCTCTTCGGAGCGGTCGTGGGCACCGTCGGCTACGACGTCGGCGCCTGGGTTGTGGGGCGGCTGTTCGGGCGCACCGCGCTTTCCAAGGCGAGCCCCAACAAGACCGTGGAGGGTCTCATCGGCGGCATCGTGCTCGCCGTGGTGGCCTGCGCGGTGATCCTGGGAGTGGGACGGATAGATCCGTGGGGTGACAATCCCGGATCGGTCTCGCACGCACTCGTGTTGGGAGTGGTGGTCGCCGTGGCGGCGACGCTGGGCGACCTCTCGGAGTCGATGATCAAACGCGACCTGGGCATCAAGGACATGGGCAACCTGTTGCCGGGCCACGGGGGCGTTCTGGACCGGTTCGACGGGATGCTCTTCGCCATGCCGGCCACCTGGGGGCTGGCGCTCCTCATCGACGTGATCTAGCCCTGCGGTGGCCCCGGGCGGGCCCCGGCGGCGCGCACCGCACGGACTTCGGCTCCGATCCCTTCGCCCGTAGACTGGCGCCGAAGGAGGGCCATGGGCACAACGCTCGCCGTGATGGGGTCCACGGGCTCTATCGGCGTCCAGACGCTGGAGGTCACCGCGGCCTGCGCGGACCGGTACGAAGTTACCGCCCTGGGCGCCGGCCGCTCAGTCGAAGCGCTCGCGGCGCAGGCCCGTGCCGTGCGACCGAAGTTGGTGGCGCTGGCCGATGCGTCCGCGGCCCCACGCCTGGCGCGGCTGTTGCCGCCCGGCATCGAACTCCTGGCCGGGCCCGAGGCCCTGGCCGACGCGGCGGTCACCGCGGATGTGACGGTCAACGGCGTCGTGGGCTTCGCGGGGCTGCCGGTGACGATGGCGGTCCTGGAGGCCGGGCGGCGCCTGGCTCTGGCGAACAAGGAGTCGCTGATCGCCGCCGGCCCCGTGGTGGCACGTGCCCTGGCGACGCCCGGCGCGGAACTCGTTCCGGTCGACAGCGAACATTGCGCGGTTCACCAGTGCCTGCGAGCAAACGACACGCTCGGCGAGCCCGACCGTGTAGATCAGGTCGCCCGCATCCTGCTGACGGCCAGCGGGGGGCCCTTCCGGGGGCGCTCACGCGCTGAACTGGCGTCGGTGACCGCCGGCGAGGCGCTCGCGCACCCCACCTGGGACATGGGGCCCAAGATCACCGTCGACTCCTCCACGCTGATGAACAAGGGACTCGAAGTCATCGAGGCCCATGAGCTGTTCGGCGTGGACTACGACCGGATAGACGTCGTCGTGCACCCGCAGTCGGTGGTGCACTCCATGGTGGAGTATGTCGACGGTGCCACGATGGCGCAGCTCTCGATGCCGGACATGCGCCTGTGCATCGGCTACGCCATCGGCTACCCGGACCGGCTGGATTGCGCCTACGGTCCGATCGACTGGACGGCCCTGGGGAGGCTCGACTTCGAACCGCCGCGCCGTGACGTGTTCGTGTGTCTGGCGCTGGCCTACGAGGCCGGTCGGCGCGGCGAGACGGCTCCGGCGGTGCTCAGCGCGGCCAACGAGGTGGCCGTCGAGGCTTTCCTGGAGGGCGCCATCTCCTGGATGGCCATCGCCGAGATCATCGACGGCGTGTTGCAGGCCGACCCGGTGCAGCGGGCCGACAGTCTGGAGTCCGTGCTGGAGGCCGACGACCGGGCGCGCCGCGCCGCGGCCGCGCTGGTGGCACGGCGGGCGGCCGCATGAGCAGCGAGAGCCCATCCCGGCGGGGCGCCGCTGCCGGCCGGACCGACCGCCCGCGGGGTTGGATCGCGTGGCCGTCGGGTCGCCGGCCGCGGCATCCGACGGCGCCGCGGCGGCCCGCGCTGTCTCCGGCGGTGTCGTCCTGGATGCGGTTGGCGCTCGTCCTGGGGGCTCTGGCTGCGCTCGGGGTCTTCGGCGGTGTGCCCGTCCTCATCGTGGTGCTGGCACTCATCGGCATCGTGGTCCTCCACGAGTTGGGGCACTTCCTGACCGCGCGTTGGGCGGGCATGAAGGTGAGCGAGTTCTACGTGGGCTTCGGGCCGCGCCTGTGGTCGATCCGCCGGGGCGAGACGACCTATGGGATCAAGGCGATCCTGGCAGGGGCCTACGTCCGCATCCTCGGCATGAACAACCTCGAGCGGGTGGATCCCGTCGAGGAACACCGCACGTATCGCGCAAAGCCCTACTGGCGGCGCATGTCGGTCGCCGTGGCAGGTTCGGCGGTGCACTTCCTGCTGGCGATCCTGCTGCTGTGGGTGCTCTACTCGGCGGTCGGATATCACGGCTTCGACCGCCCCGACGTGACGCAGACCCCCCGCTGGCAGGTCTCGCGCGTCGTGCCCGAGAGCCCGGCGGCGACGATGGGGTTGCAGCCCGGTGACCGCATCACCGCCGTCGAGGACCGCGACATCGAGAACTTCGGAGACCTGCGCGGCGCGCTCGCCGACCTGGCGAACCGGCCCGCCGCCGTCACCGTGGTCCGCGACGGCGAGATGCTCCAACTCCGGGGCACCATCGGCGTGGCGCCCCGCGACGGCACGTCGGGCTTCCTGGGCGTCGGCCCCGAGTTGGGGCCCCCGTCGCGCGCGAATCCGGTGGCCGGCCTGGGGCGTTCGCTGTCGGACTTCGGGCTGGTGGTGCGCGCCACGGCGGAGGGTATTGCCGGGCTGTTCAGCCTCGAGGGGCTCGACGGCCTGCTCGGCCCGCTGGTCGACTTCGAGTCGGACGAGGTCGCCACCGGAGACGTCGGTACCGGCGATGCCAACCGGGTCGTCTCGGTGGTGGGCGTGGCCCAGATCGGCGGCTCGCTGGCAGAGGAGGACGTTGCGGCCCTGCTGGCCTTCCTTGCCTTCATCAACGTGTTCTTCGGGGTGCTGAACATGTTCCCCCTGCTTCCACTCGATGGAGGTCACGTGGTCATCGCCACCTACGAGCGGCTGCGGTCCTTCGGTGGGCGGCAGTACCGGGCCGACGTCGCCAAGATGCTGCCGGCCGCCTACGTGTTCGTCATCGTGCTGGTGACCGTCGGACTTGTGGCGCTCTCTCGTGACATCGCCGACCCGCTGAACCTGCCCGGCTAAGCCAGGATCGGCCCGAAAGGACGAAATAGTGGAGATTCAAGCCACGTTCCCGCGACGCCGGACCCGTCAGGTGATGGTCGGCGAGGTCGCCGTGGGAGGCGACGCGCCCATCTCGGTGCAGTCGATGACAACCACGAAGACCGCCGATGTCGAAGGCACGCTGGCGCAGATCTATGCGCTCGCCGCCGCCGGGGCCGACATCGTGCGGTGCACCTGCAACGAGATCGAAGCCGCTGAGGGTCTGGCGGCGATCGTGCCGCGTTCGCCGGTCCCGATCATCGCCGACATCCACCACCAGTACCGCATGGCACTCGCCGCCCTCGAGGCGAACGTGGCGTGCCTCAGGCTGAACCCGGGGAACATCCGGCGCCCCGAGCACATCAAGACCGTGGCTGCCGAGTGCCGGGACAGGGGCGTGCCGATCCGCATCGGCGTGAACGGCGGGTCCCTGCATCCCGATCTGTATGCCCGCTACGGGGGGAAGGTGACCGCCGAGGCGATGGTCTGCTCAGCGCTCGACGAGCTGGCCTACTTCGCCGAGGTGGACTTCGACCTGGTGAAGATCTCCGTCAAGGCCTCCAGCGTGCCGCTGATGATCGACGCCTACCGGCAGCTGGCCGCGGTCACCGATCATCCGCTGCACCTCGGCGTGACCGAGGCCGGCCCGCCGCCGGCGGGCGTGGTGAAGTCCACTGCGGGTATCGCCACGCTGCTCGCCGAAGGCATCGGTGACACCATCCGGTACTCGCTGACCGCCGACCCGGTGACCGAGGCCCGCGCGGGTCGCACGCTGCTCGAGGCTCTCGGCCTGCGCGAGCGCAAGAACGTGGACCTCATCGCCTGTCCGAGCTGCGGCCGGGCGGAGGTGGACGTGTTCAAGATCGCTGCCGATGCGCTGGAGGCGTTCGGGGAGCGGGAGATCCCGCTGCAGGTGGCCGTCATGGGATGCGTCGTCAACGGTCCCGGTGAGGCACGCGACGCCGACCTGGGGATCGCCGCGGGGCGCGGGCGCGGCCACCTCTTCGTGAAGGGCCAGAACGTGGCCGTCGTGCCCGAGGACGAGATGGTGGACGCTCTGGTGTCCTGGGCCGAGCTGATCTGTGCCGAGGGTGTCGAGGCGGCGCTGGCTCGTGCCGACACCGACCGGGCCGGCCGGGAGGCCGAACGGGATCGCTCGGTTCTGCTCGCCACGCAGGGCGCCGACGCCAACGACACCGCCGCGCGGGTCGACATCGTGCGCCGGGCCGCCACCACCTGAGCGACGCTTCATCGGGCCGCGCGCCGGGTTGCGGCACCGCGTTCGCGAACCTCTCAGCGTTATACTCGGGGCTGCTTCAGGTCAACTGGCAGACAGGGCGTGGGCGGGTCCCACGCCCTTGTTGTCGATTGGTGACCAGTGGCAGCGGGTGAGCTTCGACACGAGCGGGTCGAAGCCCGCACGACGAAACGAAACCCGGGACGGAGCGGGACGGATGGGCGAGCGCACAGAGAGCACCAACGGTGTTGAGACGCGCGTCCGTACCCTCGCCGCCCCGCTGCTGGAACCCCTGGGGGTGGAGTTGGAAGACGTGCAGTGGGGCGGTGGCCGGCTGCGCCTCACCGTTGACACCGCCGAAGGCATCGACAGCGGCACCCTGGTGCTGGTGACCCGCACCCTCTCGGCTGAACTGGATGCCGCTGACCCGGTTCCGTCCCGCTACACGCTCGAGATCACCAGCCCGGGGATCGAGCGTCCGCTCCGGCGACCCGAGCAGTATCGCAAGGCCGTCGGATCGCCGGTCTCGGTGAAACTCCGGCCCGGCGGCGACGGCGAGCGCCGGCTCGAGGGCCGGCTCGTCTCAGCCGACGACGAGTCGATCACCCTGGAGACCGCAGACGGCCGGCGCACCGAGGTCCGCCTGGAGTCCGTCGAGAGAGCCCGCACCGTGTTCGACTGGGACCGGCCCAACCAGCGCCGCAACGGCGCGCGGGCCGCCAACCCCGTGGCGCCGAAGGAAGGTTCGGTCGCGTGAACCTGGACATGCTGGAAGCCATGCAGGCGCTCGCCGCCGACAAGGGCATCTCGGTGGACACCCTCTACGGGGCTCTCGCTGATGCTCTGGAGACGGCCTACAAGCGCATGCCGGGCGCATATGAGTACTCGTGGGTCACGATCGACCCCGAGACCATGGACATCCGCGTGCTCGCCCAGGAGATCGACGCCGACGGGGAACCCACCGGTCCCGAACTCGACGTCACGCCGGACAACTTCGGGCGCATCGCCGCGCAGACGGCCCGGCAGGTCATGACCCAGCGGATCCGAGAGGCCGAGCGGGACCTCAAGTACGAGGAGTACGCCGGGCGCGAGGGCGACATCGTGACCGGCATCATCCAGCAGAGTGACTCGCGCTACACGCTGCTGGATCTCGGCCGGGTGGAAGCCCTGCTGCCGCAGTCCGAGCAGGTGCCCTACGAGCGCCCCGACCCGTCGAGCCGCCTGAAGGCCTACATCGTCGAGGTCCGCCGGACCGCCAAGGGGCCCCAGATCGTCGTCAGCCGCACCCATCCGGGGCTAATCAAGCGGCTGTTCGAGTTCGAGGTTCCCGAGATCGCCGACGGCACCGTCGAGATCAAGGCGTGCGCCCGCGAGCCAGGACACCGCACCAAGATCGCCGTGTGGTCGAACGTCGAGAACGTGGATCCCGTGGGGGCGTGCGTCGGCGCCCGGGGCGCGCGGGTCCGCAACGTGGTCAACGAACTCCGCGGTGAGAAGATCGACATCGTCTCCTACGCCGAGAACGCCACGGACTTCGTCATGAAGGCCCTCTCTCCGGCTCGGGTCAAGGAGGTCCGGATCGACGAGGACTTGGGCAACGCCGAGGTCATCGTGCCCGACTACCAACTCTCCCTGGCGATCGGCAAGGAAGGCCAGAACGCCCGCCTGGCGGCCCGGCTGACCGGTTGGCGCATAGAGATCAAGAGCGAGACCCAGATCGCCGCCGAGGCGGCCTACGGAAAGGTCGACTGGGCCGAGGGTGAGTGGGTGATTGATCGGGACACCGGCGAGCAGGTCTGGCGACCCGCCGAGGGTGGCCCGACGATCTCGGTCGACGAGTGGACCGGTGGCGCCGCGGGGGTTGGTGCACCCGAGGTCAAGGTCGAAGCCGAGGTCGAGGCCAAGGCCGCCCCGGAACCGGCGCCCGAACAGGGGAGCGCGTCATAGCCGCCGCGAGGGCCGCGAGGCACCGCACCTGCATCGGCTGCCGCCGCGCGCGCCCGGTCGGCGACCTGGTGAGGTTCGCCTTCGTGGGCGGGCGGCTGCAGGTGGGCCGGGCGCTGCCGGGCCGGGGGGCCTGGGTCTGCGCCGGCGACGAGGGTTGCCTGCATCGTGCGGCCTCCCCGAACCGCCTGCGCCAGGCGTTCCGCAGGGACGTCACCCAAGGCGCTTCGGAGGATCTGATCGCCGCGCTCCAGCCGGCGGCCGACGGTGTCTCCCCGTCGGTCCGCACGCGCTGAGCGCAGTACCGCAGGGGAACGTCGTGGCGAAGAAGATCCGGGTGTACGACCTGGCAAGGGAGCTGAGGATCTCCAACAACCAGTGCCTGGATCTCTGCAAGAGCCTTGGCATCGGGGTACGGGCCACCTCTTCGAGCATGGACGAGGCGCACGCCTACCGGGTGCGAAAGCTGGCTGAACGCGAGAATCTGCTCGGCAGCGAACCGTCTGCCTCCGAGCCCGCTCCCGCTGCCCCACAAGCGCGCCGGATCCCCCCGCCCCCGGTTGCAAGGCCCGCTGCGCCCCCTGCCCCTCCCAAGCAGGCTCCTGCGCCACCTCGCCAACCCGCCCGACCGCCCATCCCGCCGCCTCCCACCGCTGCGCCGCCGCGGGAGCCTCCCGCAGCCCCCGCACCCGATGCGCCGCGGCCGAGACCTGCCGCGCCGCCCGAGCAGGTGCGCCCGGCAGCGGCCACGCCGGCTGCTGCACAGGCGCGCCCGATCCCCCCGCCCGCACCCCCGCCGGCGCCCCCGACCGGTGATCGCCGGGTCGTAACCTCCAGCGGCAGCGCTCCTCCTCCGCGCCCGGTGCGCCCCCCGTTCGAGCCACCGCAGTCCGCGGCGCCACCCCCGGCGCCCGCGGTGCCACCCCCGGCGCGGCCCAGCCCGCCGCAGCCACCGCGGCCCCAGCCACCGGCGGACGCCAAGCAGGCGCCACCGCTGAGTTCTGAAGGCAAGCCGATCCCGCCCCCGCCGCGCTCGCTGAGCGGAAAGCCGATCCCGCCCCCGCCGGTGGCTCGCCCGCGCGGCCCCGACGGTCCCGGGCGCCGTGGCGGCGCCGCACCCGCCCGGCGCGGCGGTCCGACCTCCGAGAGGCGTCCCGCGCCCGGTGGGCAGCGCCCCTCGGGTACTCCCGGCGGACGGCCCCCCGGCACCGGGGCGCCGCGCCCACCCGGCGGAGCGCCGGGCGGAGCGCCGGGGAGCCGGGGACCGGGCAGGGGAGGACTGGGCCGCCAGCCGCCGCGACGCCGCAAGACCCGCCGCCGCCGCCGGCTCGTCGAGGAACTCCGTCCTGTCGACGCCCCCACCTACACCCCCGAGAACGCTCCCGTTCCGACCGGTGAGGTGGTGGTGGAGCGACTCTGCGCCCCCCAGGAGCTCGGGCCGAAGCTGAACCGTACCGCAGCGGACGTCGTGCGATTCCTGCTGCAGAACGGCGAGATGGTGACCGCCACGCAGTCGTTGCCCGACGAGATGATCGAACTCTTCGCAGCCGACCTCGGTGTGGAGATCCGGCTCGTGGACCCGGGCGAGGAGAAAGAGACCGAGCTGCAGGCGCTCCTGGTCATCGAACGCGCCGACGAGGTCGACCTCACCGAACGACCGCCGGTCGTGACGGTCATGGGCCACGTCGACCACGGCAAGACCAAACTGCTGGACCAGATTCGCAATGCCGATGTGGTGGCCGGTGAGGCCGGCGGGATCACCCAGCACATTGGCGCCTACCAGGTGCACAAGAACGGCCACCGGATCACGTTCATCGACACGCCGGGACACGAAGCCTTCACGGCAATGCGGGCCCGCGGCGCCGAGGCCACCGACATCGTGGTCCTGGTCGTGGCGGCCGACGACGGTGTCATGCCCCAGACCGTCGAGGCCATCAGCCACGCGCAGGCCGCCGAGGTGCCGATCGTGGTGGCGCTGAACAAGATCGACAGGCCCAACGCCAACCCCAGCCGGGTGATGCAGCAACTCGCCGAGCACGACCTCGTGCCCGAACAGTGGGGCGGCAACACCGTCACCGTCGAGGTCTCCGCGCTCCAGAACCTCGGCATCGACGAACTGCTGGAGCACATCCTGGTCGTGGCCGAGTTGGAGGAGTTGCGATCCCACGGGAGCGGTCGAGCCGAGGGTGTGGTGCTGGAGTCCCACCTGGATGTGGGCCGTGGTCCGGTGGCCACCCTGCTCGTTCAGGACGGCTGCCTGCGCGTCGGCGAGCCGGTCGTGGCGGGCGCTGCCTGGGGCAGGGTGCGGGCCCTCATCGACGACCGCGGTGAGCAGGTCGCCGAAGCGCCACCGGGCACACCGATTCGCGTGCTCGGCCTTTCGGCGGTCGCCGTGGCCGGGGCCCCGTTCGTGGTGGCGCCCAGCGAGAAGGTGGCGGCGCGCGTGGCGAGCACCCGCGAGCAATGGCAGCGGATCGCCAGCCTGGGCCGCGACCTGTCGGTGGTGGCGGGCGGAGGCCGGCTCGAGGACATCTTCCGGGAGATCCAGGCGGGCGAGACGGCCACGCTGAAACTCATCGTGAAGGCCGACATGAACGGTTCGCTGGAAGCGGTCATCGACGCCCTCCGGAAGATCGAACGCGACGACGTGAAAATGGCCTTCGTACACCGGGCCGTCGGGGCCATCTCCGAGAACGACATCCAGCTGGCGGCAACCGCCGGTGCCACGATCATCGGCTTCAACGTCCGGCCGGATCGCAAGGCCCGGGCGCTGGCCGACGTCGAGCAGGTGGAGATCCGCAACTACGAGGTGATCTACCAGATCATCGATGACGTCCAGGCTGCACTGCTGGGCATGCTGGCTCCCAGCTACGAGGAGCACGTCAGCGGCGAGGCCGAGGTGCGCGAGGTGTTCCGGATCCGCGGTGTGGGAGCGGTGGCGGGCTGCTACGTGCAGCACGGCGTCATCGCCCGGGGTTCCAAGGTGCGCTTCCTGCGCGACGGCACCGTCATCTGGAAGGGCGAGATCCGCTCGCTCCGGCGATTCAAGGACGATGTGGCCGAGGTGCGGGCCGGCTTCGAGTGCGGCGTCGGCCTGTCCAACTTCCAGGACCTGAAGTCGGGCGACATCATCGAAACCTATGAGGAGCGCGAGGTCCTCCCCACCTAGCTCGGCGGGAGTTCGGCGTGACCGGAGCGGCTGTGGCGGCGATGATCCTGGACGTTCGCCTACCCGGGTGCCGATCGCTGAAGGAGAAGCGATCAGTGCTTCGCCCCATCCTCGAGAGGTTGCAGCGGCGGTTCGGGGTGTCGGTCGCCGAGGTTGATCATCAGGACCTGTGGCAGCGGGCCGGAGTGGGCGTGGCCGCGGTCAGCGGCTCGACAGCGGTGCTGGGGAGTCTCCTGGACGACGTGGAGCGTTTCGTGTGGGCGCAGGCCGACGTCGAGGTGATCGAGGCGCGCCGCTTCTGGCTGGAGACCGACTGAGATGTCCACCCGGCGGCGCGGGTTCGAGCGGGGGGACCGGCTGGGCGAACTGCTGCGAGAGATCCTGGCGGAGGAACTGGCCCGCATCGGCGACGATCGGCTGGCGTTCGTGACCATCACCGGGGTGGAGGTGGACCGCGACCTGGCGTACGCCGACGTGTACTTCTCCACGGTGGATCTGGACCACGAGACCGAGGCGGCTGCGGCGGGGATCCTGGGGCGCCACCGGCGCCGGCTCCAATCGGCGGTGGGCCGTCAGGCGCGCCTGCGCCGGGTGCCCTCCCTGCGATTCCACCCCGACGAGGGCATGCACGCGGGGGCCAGGGTGGAGGAGATCCTGCGCAGTCTGCGCGGCGAGGACGGTGGGGAGTCGGAGTCCCCGCCGGACTCTGCCGGTGAGGGCCCCGCGCGGTGAACGGCCCGGGCGTTCATCGCGACGGGTTCGCGGTGATCGACAAGGAGCCCGGATGCACCTCCCACGACGTGGTGGCGCGGGCGCGGCGCCTGCTCGGCATCCGCAAGGTGGGTCACGGCGGCACGCTCGACCCCGACGCCACCGGTGTACTGATCCTCGGTGTCGGGCGAGCCACCCGCCTGCTTCGCTACGTCACCGCACTCGGCAAGACGTACGAGGCCACGGTGGTCTTCGGCGTCGCCACCGACACGCTCGACGCCGCCGGCAGCGTCGTCGCGACCTGGGACATGTCCGACCTCACCGAGGCCCGCGCCCGGGCGGCGGCTGCCGCGTTCGTGGGCGAGATCCAGCAGGTCCCGCCGATGGTGTCCGCGGTGAAGGTGGGCGGGCGACGCCTCCACGAACTGGCGCGGGAAGGCCGGACCGTGCCCCGTGAGCCCCGGACGGTCCACGTCGAGAGCCTGGAGGTGACCGGTTTCGGCGGTGGGGACCGGCCCTGGGCCAAGGTGACGGTGGCCTGCTCATCGGGGACCTACGTGCGGACACTGGCCGCCGATTGGGGTGCCGCGCTGGGCGGTGGGGCGCATCTTGTGGCGCTGCGGAGGACCGCCGTCGGATCGTTCACGGTGGCCGAGTCGCGCCCCCTGGAGCAGTTGGAGTTGCTGGCGCCGGCGGCAGGCGTTCGGGACTACGCCACACTGACGGTGCCCGGGACGGGCGCCCTGGCGGTTACCCAGGGCCGGCGCCTACCGGCGACCGGGTTGGTGGGGGACGGCCCGTGGGCGGTGCTCGACGAGTCCGGATCGCTCCTGGCGATGTGCGAGCGCCGCGGCGAAACGCTCCAGCCGGTGGTCGTTCTGGCGCAGCAGATCCGGCCGGAGGGGCCCGGCGCGGCCGGTGGTGGAGCGGGGGCACCGGGCCGGTAACCTTGTCGGTGCAACGCAGAGACGAACACGCGGAATCACACGCAAGACTTGGAATCGGTCCGTAACAGTGCGGACCGCCGGGGATGATGGCCGAACACCTGCCTCCGAAGGCCGACACGATCGCGAAACACCGTCGGCACGACGCCGACGTGGGCTCCACCGAGGTTCAGGTGGCGCTGCTCACGGATCGCATCAGTCACCTGACCGAGCATCTGAAGGCGCACAAGAAGGACCACCACAGCCGTCGTGGTCTTCTGATGCTGGTCGGTCGCCGCCGGCGACTGCTGGACTATCTCCGTAACCAGGACATCGAGCGCTACCGGGCGCTGATCGGCAACCTCGGCCTGCGTCGCTGACAAACACAGATTCTTCACGCAGGCACAACTCGAGAACACCCCGGCTGAGGCCGTTACGTGGTGGTTCGAGAAGCTTCGCCCCGTCACGGGGTGACAGCGGGTGGCTGCGGGGATCGATTGAAAGGAACTACTCATGAACGACACGATCAGTGTCTCCGGGCCGATTGGCGGAACCGACGACAAGCAAATGACTCTGGAGACCGGCCGCCTGGCCTCCCTGGCCGGAGGTGCCGTGCTCGCCCGGCTCGGGCGCACCGAGGTCCTCGTCACCGCCACAGCCTCCGACAGCGTGCGGGAGGGCATCAACTTCTTCCCGCTGACCGTCGACATCGAGGAGCGCATGTTCTCCGCCGGGAAGATCCCGGGCTCCTTCTTCCGCCGCGAGGGTCGAGCCAGCGAGCAGGCCACCCTGGCGTGCCGTCTCATCGACCGGCCGCTGCGGCCCGCCTTCCCTGACGGGTTCCGCAACGACGTGCATGTCGTCGGACTCGTGTTGGGCGCCGACCAGCAGAACCCCTACGACGTGCTGACCCTCAACGCGGCCTCGGCCGCCCTGGGGATTTCGGGCATTCCCTTCGGTGGGCCCATCGGTGCCGTGCGCATCGGCTACACCGCCGACGGCCAGTGGATCCCGCATCCCACCTATGCCGAGGCCGACGGCTGCACCTTCGAGATGGTCGTCGCCGGGCGGGTCCTCGCCGACGGCGACGTCGCGGTGATGATGGTCGAGGCTGCCGGAACACCCGGCTCGGTCGGCCACTACGAGGCCGGTGCTCCGAAGGTCGACGAGGCGGTCCTGGCCGACGGCCTCGAGGCCTCCAAACGTTGGATCTCCGAGGCGGTCGCGCTGCAGCGCCGTCTCATCGCCACCGCGGGCGTCAAGCCCACGATGGAGTACGAACTCGTCGTCGACTACAGCGACGAGGTGGCCGAGGCGGTTGCCGAGATCGGCCGCGACCAACTCGCCGAAGCGCAGCTGATCGCCGACAAGGCCGACCGCCTCGCCGCCGAGCGCAGTGCCGCCGACTCGATCATCGCAGCCGTGACCGAACGGTTCGAGGGCGTCGACGGTGTGGCGCAGCAGGCCAAGTCGGCCGCTCGCTCGCTCTCCAAGTCCATCGTGCGCGAGCGCATCCTCGCCGACGGCCTCCGCATCGACGGCAGGGGCACCAGCGACCTGCGTCCCGTGTCCGCTGAGGTGGGTGTCATCGCCATGACCCACGGCTCGGGACTGTTCCAGCGCGGCGAGACGCAGGTCCTCAACGTCACCACGCTCGGCACCCAGCGCATGGACCAGATCGTGGACGGCATCGACCCCACCGAGCGCAAGCGCTACCTGCACCACTACAACTTCCCGCCGTTCAGCACCGGCGAGGCCGGCTTCATGCGCGGGCCACGCCGGCGGGAGGTCGGCCACGGGGCACTCGCCGAGAAGGCACTGCTGCCCGTCGTTCCGGGCATCGAAGAGTTCCCGTACACCATCCGGCTGGTCTCCGAGGTGCTGTCCTCCAACGGCTCCTCGTCCATGGCCTCGGTGTGCGGCTCGAGCCTCTCGCTCATGGACGCGGGCGTTCCCATCAAGGCGCCGGTGGCGGGAATCGCCATGGGGCTCATCAACGAGGGTGACCGCTACGTGGCACTCACCGACATCCTCGGCGCCGAGGATGCCTTCGGTGACATGGACTTCAAGGTGGCGGGCACCGACGAATACGTCACGGCGCTGCAGCTCGACACCAAGATCGACGGGATCCCCGCCACGGTGCTGTCCTCGGCCCTGGAACAGGCCCGCGAGGCGCGGTTGCAGATCCTGGAGGTCATGCGCGGAGCCATCGACGCCCCGCGTGACGACGTCGGCGAGACCGCTCCCAAGATCGTGACCTTCGAGATCCCCACCGACAAGATTGGCGAGGTCATCGGCCCCAAGGGCAAGGTCATCAACGCCCTGCAGGACGAGACCGGCGCCGACATCATGGTCGACGAGGACGCCACTGGTGCCAGGGTCTCTGTTGCCGCCGCCGACCGTGCCGCGGTCGCCACCGCCGAGGAGCGAATCCGGGCGATCGTGTTCCCACCCGACGTCGAGATCGGAGCGGTCTACACGGGCCGGGTCGTCAACATCACCGGTTTCGGGGCGTTCGTGAACATCCTGCCGGGACGTGACGGGCTGGTCCACATCTCGAAGCTGGGCGGCGGGCGCCGCCTCGACCGGGTCGAGGAGGTGCTGGCGCTCGAGGACGAGATCACCGTGCGGGTGGACTCCGTGGACGGCAACAACCGCATCAGCCTGCTTCCCGTCGGCGACGACGATGACGGCGGCGACCGAGGCGGTGGGCGCCCCGCCCGCGATTCCTCCGATCGGCGCTCGTCGGATCGTCGCGACGGCGGCCGCGGTGGCCGTGACGGTGGCCGTGACGGTGGCCGGGACCGGGACCGGGACCGGGATCGGGACCGGGGCCGTGACGGTGGCCGCGACGGTGGCCGTGACGGTGGCCGTGATCGGGACCGGGGCCGCGACAGCGACCGCGGCGGCCGTGACGGTGGTCGCGACCGTCAATCGTCGCGGTCGGACCGCTCCTCATCCGAGGCCACCTCCGGGATCGAGGAAGTTTCCTTCGCCGAGGAGTTCGACCGGGTGGTCGCCTCCGATTTCGGTGATCTGGGTCCCGCCGATTCGCCGGGACGCCCCCGCCGCCGGCGGAACTGACCCCATCGGATCGGCTTTGCGCACCGGGGGCCGCGTTCGTTCGCAGCGACCTCGGTGGCCAAGTGCCGGCGGGACACGCCCGGGTGGAGCGGTCCCGCATCTCGGCCCGTGCACGACCGGACACACGGCGTCACCGGAATCCTCGCACCGCCCGAATAGGGTGACGGCGTGATCCGGGTCGGCGTTCTGGGTGCCGCCGGGCGCATGGGGCGCACGGTGTGCGCGGCTGTAGCGGCCGCGGAGGACATGCAACTCGTCGCTGCGATGGATCCCGCCGCGGCCGGTGCGACCGTGGCCGAACTGCTCGGCGACGGCGGCGGCGCCGACCCCGATCGTGTGCTGGTCACCGCCTCG
>JAPONU010000033.1 GCA_026713745.1 bacterium | reverse complement strand
GTCCGGCTTGGCGTAGCCGGTGGCGCGCGACTGCGTGTCGTTGGTCGAGTTGATGAACAGGTTCGAGATCACATGCCCGTTGCCCTCGAACACGCCGCTGAAATGAACGGCGTCAGCGCCGATCGGCACCCAGCCGTGGCCGGAGTTCCACCAGTCGTCGCCCGAGTCGGCACCGCCGCTGGCGTTGGTGTCGAAGTCCAGATCGGCGGTCAGCTCATAGCCCACGCACCCCGACGCCGGGCAACCCATCCCGGCCAGCGCGTTCGGGAACCCCGCATGCAGCGGCCCGCCGTGGTCGCTGTAGCCGTCGCCGTCCGCGTCCCAACGCATCGCGTCGAGCTGCGCCAGGCTCGACACCTCGATCAGCCCGTCGTCGTCGGTGTCATAGTCCACCGTCCGCGTCGGCCCCGCCGGCTCGTCGGGCGCCTCCAGTGGCGTGTCCGGCGACTTCCACACCAACTCCAGCGTGTACACCTTGTGCGCTATCTTGTCGCTGGCCATCACGAAGGAATGATCGTGAGTCTCCGACGGCGACGGTCCCCATCGCTGGAACCAGTGGTACGTCACGAGCTTCACGGTGTTCACGCCCGCTTCCAGCGTGACGCGCCGGGGATAGCGACTCGGCTGATTGGTGCCTATTGACGACCAGCGGCACTCACGACAGCCGGGTTTGTGTACGTTGTCGGCCTCGATACCCACAAACGCCCAGCCAGGCTGTTTGTATTGCAAATCGTGCCCGGCTGGGAACAGGTTCTTGAATATCCCCTCGAACGTCACCTCCGTGAGATCCTCCGGCACGTACACCACGTAGTTCTGCCGGTCGGGGCTGAACTTCGGGTAGAAGATGATCTCCGACGGCGTCGCGACGCTCTCGACGGTCACGTTGTCATCGCACATGACGAGCTTGATCTTGCCCGCTTCGGCGGTGGCCGCCCGGGCCGCCTTGGGCACACACGTCGGCGTGTAGAGCTCCCGGCCGTCAGAGCGTCCTTCTGCACCGGGTGGATCTGCAAACTCCGGAAACTGAGCCGACGCCGTGCCGGCAGGCCCCGCCACCACCGCCGCCACCGCCAACGCCAACACCGCCGGAAGGAACTGTCGGAACCATCGAATAACCGTGGAAGCCTTCGTGGTCGCACCTTTCAGCGAGGTTCTGCCACGCGCGGAGTTTATGCCATCGATATGTGCCGATCCTTCGCGGCAACGTGGGATGAGGGGTTGCCGGCACCGGTTGGGGGCGATCGTGTCGCGAGGATGCCGCGGGCTTCGAAGTTGCCGCGCCCAAGCGTCGGCGTGGTAAGAACATCGCTCGTGGGGAGTTTCCGGCCGCCGCAACGGGTCGTGTGCCGCCGATGACCACGGTGCTGATCTCCGGCGTGGGCGCCCTCGGCGGTTGGGCGCTGGAGTTCCTGGCGCGCACCCCGGGTGTCGAGCGCATCGTCACGGTCAAGCGCAGCCCCTGGCAGGGGCCCTCCCGGACCACCATCGCCATGCTGGGCTCGGCCATTGCGGGCCACACCAAGCGCTTCGAGCACCACCGGGTGGACCTGGCGGACGAGGGTGCGATGGCCCGGCTGCTGGCCGAGGTACGCCCCGACGCCATCGTTCACTCCGCCACGGTGCAGTCGCCGAGGATCCTCAACAGCGCGGCCCTCGATCCCGCCCGGCGCGCCGAGGTCAGGGCTGCCACCTTCGGGATGTGGTTGCCGTGGCAGCTCTGGCCCGCCGCGCAGTTGATGCGGGCCGTCGAGGCGGCCGGAATCGACACGCACGTCGTGAACGCCTCCTTCCCCGACGTGGTCAACGTGGCGATCCGGAGGCGGTTCGGTCACGGCCCGTCCGCGGGGGCGGGCAATCTGGAGGTCTGCGCGGCCCGCGTCCTGCGTTACGTCATGGCCACCACCGGCCGCCCGGCAGCCGAGATCAACGTCTCGCTCGTCGGCTCACACGCGCTCCTGACCCGAGGCACCGTTGTGCCGCACCACTTCCGGCTCACCGTCGACGGCACCGACGCCACCGAGCAGGTCGACCTCACCGCGGCGCTGTCGAGGTGGCCCGAGGTGATCAACTGGCACGGCGACGTGCCGAACTCGCTCTACGCCGGCTCTGCGGTCAAGAACGCGCTCGGCCTGGTGGGCGCCGAGCCGCTGGAGACCCATGTGTCCGCGCCGATGGGGTTGCCCGGGGGATACCCGGCTGTCATCGGATCCGGTCGCATCGAGTTGCGCCTGCCGCCCGACCTTGCCGAGGCGGAGGCGGTGGCCATCAACGACCGTGCGGCCCGTTTCGACGGCGTCGAGCGCATCGAGGGCGACGGGACGGTGGTGTACACCACCGAGTCCTGTGCTGCAATGGAGAACCTCGGCTACCGCTGCGAGGCGGTGGAGTTTGACGACCTCGCCCGACGCTGCGACGAGTTGCGCGACGTCTACCGGCGCCTGATATCGGAGGAAAGAGATGCCTGAGTTCATCCGCAAACCGCTCGAGGGGCTGCTGCCGCTGATCCCTCTCAGCCTGGATGTCGACCAGCAGATCGACCTGGACGGCGTGCGCCACAGCATCGGACTGGTGGCAGCCTCGGGGGCGCCGGGCTGCATCGTCTTCGGGTCGATGGGTCAGATGACCAGCGTCTCGCCGGCGGAGTTCGACGCCGTGTGCGAGACCGCCGTGGCCGCCGGCCATGAGGGCGGCCTGGCCGTCGTCGTGGGCTCCACGGCCAGTTACCAGCAGGAGGCCGTACGCCGGGCCCGCTACGCCGAGGCCTGCGGCGCCGACGGCTCGATGCTGGCCGCCCCGTTCGCCCTGCCGCCGACGCCGGAGTGGGCCATGAGCTTCTTCGTGGAGGTGGCCGAGTCGCTCGACGGCGACATGGCGCTGATGCTCTACAACTACTCGCCGCTGAACGGCGTGAACATCTCAGTGGACATGTGGGAGCGGCTGCTGGAGGCGCCCAACATCAAGGCCATCAAGGAGTCCAACACGGCGCTGCCGCACTTCGATGAGGTGCTGTTGACCATCGGTGACCGGGTCAACGTCTTCTGTGGCAACGATCCGGCGTTCTTCCACGGTTCGATGCTGGGGGCCGTCGGCGCCACGGGCATCTTCTGCTGGGCGGGGATGCGGACCGCCACCCGCTTCGTCACCGAATGCCGGCGTGGCAACCACAACGATCCCTGGGTGCGGAGCGCGTACGAGGCCCTGCAACAGCTCTCGGCGTCGATCCGCCGGCCCGACATGCCGCTGATGCTCAGCTACGAGCACGGCTACCTGAAGGCCGTCTCCGAACTGGGCGGTGCTCGCCCTGGCCTGCCGCGCAAGCCCTACGGGCCGCTGCCGGACTACGCCGTCGAGCGGATCGGCCTGGCCGCCAAGGCACTGGCCGCCATTGAGGCCGAACTGTGACCGTCCCGGGCCGGGCCCGCGTGCCGTCGTTCCGGCGTAGGCCGGAGTCCGGTACCGGGGGACCCGAGGCGGGTCCGTGACCGACCCGCAGCGAGCCCCCGGGGAGATCCTGGTCGTCTCGCGGCGGGAGGTCGAGGAACTTCTCACGCCGACGGCCACCTTGCAGCGGGTCCTCGACACGTTCGCCTGGGTGGGGCAGGGACATGTCGACCAGACGAACCCGGTGAACCTATGGGTCCACGACCGAACTGCCCCCGGTCCCGAGCCCCCCTTCGGCTACGGCGTGGTGCAGGCCTTCCCGGCACTCATCCGCCCCATCGAGCGAGCGGCGGTGAAGTGGTTGAGCAGCTGGTCCAAGAACCCTCGACGAGACCTTCCGGCCATCTCGGCGCTTGACCTCGTGACCAATGCCGACACGGGGATGCCGCTGGCGCTGACCGACGGCACCTCGGTCACGAACATGCGCACCGGCGCCCACGCGGCGGTCGGCGCCAAGTTCCTGGCCCGTCCCGACAGCAGCCGGCTGGCGATCATCGGCTGCGGCAACGAGGGGCGAACCCACCTGTGGCTGCTGGCCGAACTCTTCGACCTGGCACACGTGGTGGCGTTCGACATCGACGAGGCCGCGGCGGCGCGTTTCGCGAACGAGGCAACCGAACGGATCGGTGCCGAGGCGGCCGTGGCGTCGAGTGCGGAGGAGGCTGTTGCCGACGCCGACATCGCCTGTGTGGTCACCACAGCGCTGCGCCCGGTGCTCATGGAGCCGTGGATCGCCCCCGGCACCCATGTCTGCGCCGCAACGGGGTTCCGAGACGTGGATCCCGCCTGCGCGCGAGCCTTCGACAAGTGGGTCGTCGGGTGGTACGGCCGCGACCTGGAATGGATCACCGGCGAGGAGGTCGGCCGCATCGGTGGGCTGCAG
>JAPONU010000032.1 GCA_026713745.1 bacterium | reverse complement strand
CCGGCAGGCCTGGGTGCCGGAGTAGTCGAACTCACAGGCCTGGCCGATGACGATCGGCCCCGAACCGATGATCAGGATCGACTCGATGTCGCTGCGGCGTGGCATCAGCAGTCAGCGGGTGGCAAGAGTTCGGCGTCGTCGGCGAACCGCGAGCCGTCGGCGTCGGCACCGTGCAGGCCACGGAGCCAGACGTCGAAGGTACCGAACAGGTAGTTGCTGTCATGCGGCCCAGGGCCCGCTTCGGGGTGGTGCTGCACGCCGAAGGCGGGCACCTCCAGGCTGCGCAGGCCCTCGGTGGTGCCGTCGTTGAGGTTGCGGTGCGTGACCTCGGTGCCGGCAACGCCGCTGTCGGCCACGCTGAAGTTGTGGTTCTGGCTGGTGATCTCGACGACGCCTGTGGCAAGGTGACGCACCGGGTGGTTGCCGCCGTGATGCCCGAAGGGAAGCTTGAAGGTCTCGGCACCCAGCGTGGCGCCGAGCAGCTGGTGGCCGAGGCAGATACCGAAGACCGGCACCTCCCCCAACAGTCCCTCGATGACCTCGGTGGCGCCGTGGACCACCGCGGGATCACCGGGACCGTTGGAGAGCAACACGCCGTGGGGGCGGCGGGCCAGGATGGCCGCCGCGCCACCGCCGGCGGGAACCACCTCGACGTGCGCGATGGCGGCGAGCCGGCGCAGGATCGAGGTCTTGACGCCGAAGTCCACCACGCTGATACGCCACGGTGATCGACCGTCGGCTCGGGTCGTGGCCAGCCGGTAGGGGCGTTCGCAGGTGACCGTCGCGACGAGGTCCACACCGTCGGTGCCGGGCTCGGCGACCGCCGCTGCCCGCAGGTCCGACTCCGGGGCCGTACCGAAGGCGCCCACCATGGCGCCCGCAGAGCGGATGTGGCGGGTGAGCCGGCGGGTGTCGGTGCCGGTGAGGCACGACAGGCCGTGGCGCACCAGGAACTCCTCCAGCCCGCCGGCGGCACGCCAGCTGCTGGGAGTCCGCACGAGATCGCGCACCACCGCGCCGCGGCAGAACGGGCGGCGGCTCTCGAAGTCCGCCTCGTTGACGCCGTAGTTGCCGATGTGCGGGTAGGTGAAGGTGATGATCTGCCCCGCATAGGAGGGATCGGTGAGAACCTCCTGGTAACCACACATGACGGTGTTGAACACCACCTCGCCGGCGGTGACACCGCCCGGGGGGTCCGCTCCCGCCACCTCGCCCTCGAACACCTCCCCGTCGGCGAGAACCAGGGCGCCGGGTCGCCGGGCGCCGGCCGTCACCGCTGCGCCTCGCCGTCGATGACCACCGCCTCCCCGGCGACCAGCGTGTGCCGCACCCTGCCGCGCAGCCGGCGCCCGAGGTAGGGCGTGTTGCGACTGCGGCTGGCTCCGCCGCCCTCGTCGGGGGTCCAGATGGCCGCGGGGTCGAACACGCAGAGGTTCGCGGGGCGGCCCGCCTCGATGGGCCCGCCGTGGGAACCGTCGATGCCTGCGATACGGGCGGGCTGCCACGACAGCAGCGCCAGCACTCCCGCCGGCGCGAGGTCCAACTCGGTCAGGGCGAGGGCCAGCGCCGTCTCGAGGCCGAGCATTCCCGGTGGGGCCTCCTCGAAGGGACGGCCCTTGGCGTCGCTGGTGTGGGGCGCGTGGTCGGTGGCGATGGCGTCCAGGTTGCCGCGAGCCAGGGCGGCACGCACCGCAGCCACGTCGTCGGCCGACCGCAGCGGCGGG
>JAPONU010000031.1 GCA_026713745.1 bacterium | reverse complement strand
GGGTCCCTGCCGGCACGTCGCGGCGGCCTGCCTGAACGGATCGGCTGCGGGTGCCGCCGGCGCCGATCGGCGGCCGGGAACGCCAGGCTGACCACCGTCGCCAGCCCCGCCGACCCTGCCAGCGCCCGTACGTGCGGGTCGTCGAACGCCTCCCGCAGACCCTCGGCGGCCCGTTCGAACGGCTCGAGCGGATCGGCCGATGCCAGGATCTCCTCGAGCAGTCGCGCCGCGCCGGTGTCACCGGGCGGGGCCGGCGTCATCCAGGTCGGACGCGTGCCGCGACCGTTGGAACCGTCGGAGGCCCGCCGACGGTCCGGGGGTCCCAGCAGGCAGAAGGGGACGCGGGCCTCCATGGCCGCGGCGACCGGCGCCGGCGGGACTTCGGTTGCCAGTCCCACGAGCAGGCTCGGGGGGAGCGAGGCGGCCCGGAGCAGCGTCGCGAGGAGGGCCGGGACCGCCTCGGAGAATCCGGATACGCCGGTCCCAGCGTCGCCGAAGCCGGCCCGGGTGAAGCAGAAACCGAGGGGTTCGCCCTGCAAGGATGCCTCGAACAGTGCAGCGACCACACCTCCGGAGTCCTCCTCGGCAATGACGCGGAGCCAACCGATGACGCCGGTGCGTTCGGAGACCTCGTCGAGGGGGGTCGGCAAGGCCGTGGATCAGGAGTCCGGTGACTGTGAGTTCGGGGTCGGGGTGTCCGCTCCTGCGTCGCCGGGATCCGATCCCTCCTCGGTCTCGGCCTCCTCCTCGTAGCGGTACCGGAACTCGTCGCCCTCGATCCGCGGGTTGTAGTCCGGATACAGCCTGCGCAGGTCCCACTCGCTGATCGAGGCCCGCACCCGGTAGCGCATCCGGTTCTGGTAGCCGGCCCCCCGGCTCGGCAGCGGAAGGACAGGCGCCTCCGAGCCGTATGCCGTGCTGTAGAGCCGCCGAAGCGCCTCGATGGTCGCAGGAACGTCGTCCTCGCGCGGCGCGCCCAGCGGTACAGCCTCGTGCTCGAGTATCCGCATGCCGATCTCTGCCGGACCGCTCAGGTGCTGATAACGGTCGGCCAGCCTCGGGGCGATGTAGTCACGATCCTTCCTGGTGCCGTCCGGGCTGATGATCTCGAGAGCGAAGTCCTCGGTCACCGTCGCCACGACGACGAGTCCTGGATCCGGCCGGCCGGGCGCGCGCCCGAACCAGCGGGCCAGTTCGGCATACGATCTGGCCCGCTGCAGGATGGAGAATTGGGCCACGAGTTCTATCTCGTCGAGGAGAATCACCCACCCCGCATAGCCGGCCGCTCTGATCAGTTCGGACATGAAACGGAGGCGCTGCGGGGGAAGCTCGGCCGCCTTGGGCGCCCGGAAGGAGTAGTTGGCGAGTTGACCGATCTCCCTCAGGCCGGTCGTGATCCGCGTCTTGCGGAGCGGATCCCCGGCCCAGAAGTCCTCGATCTCCCTGTTCAGCTCGGGGTCGTCCAAGCGTTCGTGGACGAGGAGGCCGGCCGGGAACATCGGGCTCAGACCGCTGGCCGCGGCATTGTCCGCCCAGCGGAAGAAGTCGCCGTACCGGTCCGAGCGCGGGTCGAGTGCCTGGCCCAGTTCCTCGATGAGGCGTCCACTGTGTCCGGGGATGCGGCTGTTCTCCATCGCCGACTTGAAGACCTTGCCGAGGTCGTAGAACGGAGTCTCCTTGCTGACAGCGACGGTGCTGCAGACGAACCCCTGCGCCAGCGCCAAGTGCTCGAGGTGGGCCAGCAGGTGAGACTTCCCGGATCCGAAGTCGCCGGAGACGAGCATCCCCCCGCCGTCGCCCGGCGCGGCGCTCGTGCCGGCCGCGCCGGCCAGAATCGCATCGAAGCGGCGTTCGATCTCGGGCTGCTCGCAACCCAGTATCGCAACCGCTTCCCTGTTCGGCACGCCGCTGCGGAGAGCCTCCAAGGCACGGCGGCATTCGAGCGGCGTGAACTCGTCGACGACAGGGGGCACGGCTACAGGGGGCACGGCGCGAATCTCCTACGACAGCACGACCAGTGACGCGACCGGATTCGCTCTGTTCGAGTCGCGCACGTCGTCCATGACACGGGTCTGGAGGGCGGGATAGATCCCGTAACCGCGGGATCGACGGTCCGGGGACGGATCGAGGAACTCCTCGCTGGTGACGACGAGCATCAGCGTGCTCCTCAGGCGGTCCACGCCGTCGATGAACTCCCTCAGCATCTCGTAGTGTTCCAGAGTCATGGCTCTCGTGTAATACCGGTGCCCGTCCTTGGGATTCCGGGACAGGGTGACGCGGCGATTGTCGAACAGTATGACGGTCCCTGCGTATCCCGCGTTCTGTATCCAGTAGAGCGATGACTCTATGAAATAGCGGGCGGTCGTGCGGTTGATGCCGCCGGCGATCGAGAATGGTCGGACCGAACTGATCCGGGTGTTCTCGCCGGTCAGCCAGTCCAACAATGGTTCCGCATCGTACGCGTGGGCGGCGAACTCCCTCAGGCAGAGGTGGCTCATGCAGACGCGGAAGTCCTTGGCCATGTGAGGGTTGGCGAAGACGTGTCGCTGTATTTCCGGCGCCAGATCCGCTCGCACGAACCGAGGTGAGGTGTTGCCGGCAGCGGCGATCGCGTCATAGACGCCCGGAGTCGCCGGGTCGATCCCTTCCGCCTCGTATCCGTTCTCGGAGGCGAAACGCAGAACGGCGCGCCGCGCCAGCGTCCGCCAATCCATCTGGCGCGCCAGGGTGAAGAAGAAGTCCTGAGGCATGTGGGCGCGCTCGTTGCGCGCATCTAGTCGCAGCACGAGGTAGTCCCGTTCCCGGCAGCGGTCCTCGATCATGGTGCCCAGAGATGGGATCAAGCGCTCCGGTACGGCGGCGAACTTCACCGACGAGCCACCCTCGGGGATGAACGACGACAGGTACTCCGAGTCGATCACCTCGAACCAGTGTGCGATGTCGATCGTGTGCGCCATCAGCCGGCCGGCTGCTCGAAGCGAATGGCGAAATACTTCACTTCGCGCCCGTCCCCGCCGACGAACGTGAACAGGTTCCTGGCGCTGCGCGCTCCCGTGGACGAAGGGAAGAAGACCCTTGCGCCGGCTTTCGTCGTGGTTGCCCCGGCGGTTTCCAGTTGGTACAGGTCCCGAGCGAAATCGGTGCGCGAATAGTCTCGCTGGCTTCCCGGCAGCGAGGTCAGGAGTCGGTAGATCCGGTCAAGAGGGATCACCACGCCACCCGGGGGAGTCTGTGTGCCGCTGGTGAGCGCGGTGTAGACCTCGTGGAGGGCCTTGAGGAACGGCTCCGGGCGGAAGCGTGCCGGCCTGTTCTGGTTCTTGCGCAGCAACTCGACGAGGTGGGACGGTCTGATCGTCGAGACCTTCTTCCTGTCGATGCGGACGGCGCGGTCGCCCGCGAGGATCCGCACCGTGGAGGGATGCGATATCAGCTGCCCGTCGGTCTCGTGGATCTCCAAGCCCTGCTCGGCCGCCACGCGGATCAACTCGGCCGCATAGCCTTCGCGGAGGTAGCCGACTTCCTCCTCGTCGCCGAGAAGCCACGAACCGGCTGCACCCTCAACGGCGCGGGTCAGTTCGGTCGATGCTTCGCGGAGCCTGCCCTGCACTCGCTTCAGCGCGGCCACGTTCCCCTCCCGAGAACTCTTGTGGAGCTGCCTGAGCAGACCCTGCAGCTTCTTGGTCGAGTCGAGAGCCGAGGAGGCCTCTTGCTCCACGTCCGCGAAGGCTTGTTCGAGGCTTTCCGGTTGAGTCATGGGGAAGCTGTCCGGATCTCGGGCGTCGTGGCGCAGACGGTGCGGCGGGTGCTACCGGTCAGGTCACGGCGCTGCGGTCGCCAAGGCCTGCCCGTAATTCTTGGCTCGGGCGACTCTACCGGATACCCGAGCCAGGCGTTCAGCGGGTGCCGAGACGAGGAGCAAGAGCATGCTGCGTCGTCTGCCCGCGGCGCCGGCGAAGCCGCTGCGGTGTGGACTCCGGCTTCCACCGGAATGACATTCGAACACAGTGGTCCGCACGTACCGCCCGTCAGCCGTCTACGTGCCGGTGTCGCTGCGGTGGCGGTCGAGGAAGGCGTGGACCTCGCTCATGGAGACGCCCGGTGAGGGCGCCAGGGCGCCGTCGGGCGAGGTCAACGGGCCCAGGACGAACTCGCGATCACGAGCCGAGGCCCACACCCTGCGGTCGCGCGCCAGCCCGTCACCGGCTCCGGGGCCGGTGACGCCGGTCGCCTGCGGAGCGACGATGCGGCGCGCGGTGTCGCTGCTCCGGAAGCGCCCGGCATGGTCTGCGGTCGTGCCGACGGTCACGGTGTGGCCGTGGTCGCGGGTGGTGTCCACCTGGGTGACGCAGAAGTAGTCGCCGGCGTCCGTCTCGGTGTACTGGGCGTACGTGGCGTAGGTGTCGGCGGAGTGGAACACCTGGCGCGGCGCCCACAAGGTCGGGACACGCACACCCTCGAGGCTCCCGTCGGGTGCGGTCGGGAAGGGCACGTTGTCGTTCTCGTAGGCCTTCGAGATGAGTCCCTCCTCGTCGGCCCGCATGAAGTGCATCGGGATGCCGAGGTGGCGGGTGGCGAGGTTCGTGAGCCGGTGGGCGGCCATCTCGTAGGACACGTAGAAGACGTCCTTCAGGTCCTGCACGGCGATGTCGCCGCTAGCGGCCGCCTCGTCCAGCAGTGCCACCGCCGGGCTCTCCGGCGCCAGCACCGCCCCGGCGAAGTAGTTGGATTCCACCCGCTGGCGCAGGTAGTCCTCGATGGTCTCGGGGTCGGAGTGGTCGAGGGCGAAGTGGCCCAGGGTCGAGAGCACCACCGACCGGGCGGCGCGGGTCGGCAACTCGTCGCGCTGGGGGATGTAGATCACCCGGCGGCGCAGGTCGGTGACCGATCGGGTCGAGCGGGGGATGTCGCGTACCCGGTCGATCCGGTAGCCGAAGTGCTCGGCGAGGTCGAGCAGGATCCGCTCGGAGATCGGGCCGGTACCGGGGTAGGACGCGGCCCTGAGGGCTGCGGTCGCCACCTCTTCGATCTCGCCGTAGTAGTTGCTGCGGGCACGCATCTGCGCTCGCAACACGATGTTCGCCCGCCGCACCGGATCCACCGCAGGGACTCCGGCGCCGGCGGAGCGGCTCTCCGAGCCGTCCCGCCAGGCGTCGTGCAGCGCCAGGAGATGCTCCAGGGCGGTGTCGGGGAGCCGGGCGGTGGCCTTCAGTTCGGGCAGCCGCAGCGAGCGGTAGGCGTCGGTCTGCTGGATGCGGGCGAGCCGAACCTCCAACTCGGCGCGTCGGGTCGGCGCCTCGCCGTTCAGCAGGTCGCCCGGGTTGCACCCCAGGACCTCGGCGAGGTCACCCAGCAGCGACAGGCGCGGCTCGATCCTGCCGTTCTCGAGTTGCGAGAGGTAGGGAGCCGGGCGGCCCACCAGTTCGCCCAACTCGGCGAGAGTCAGCCCTTTCCGGCGCCGCTCATGCCGGATCCGCTGCCCGAGCACGAGAGTGTCGAGCGACTCGGGCACGGGCGAGAGAATACCGATTATTTCCGCGGCGCAACGTCCGGTCCGTCTCGCATCCGAAACAGAACCGCGGATTGTCCACCACTTGTTCCCAACTTGGGGACAATTTCCACAGGACGCGCAGCACATTGTCTCCTCGTCGCCGCCGGCGGGCGGCGGGCGGCGCTCCTCCGGCTGAATCCGGCGGGGCGCCCCGCGACGACTACGATCCGTCCGCACGCGGTGTCGAAGCGGGGGAGGGGATCGGTGCAGGACGGGCAACGCTGGGCAGTCGTCACCGGGGCGAGCCGGGGGATCGGCGCCGCCATTGCGCGCCGCTTGGCAGCGGACGGGTTCGGTGTATCGCTGCTTGCGACCAGGGAGGATCTGCTTACCGGGATCAGCGACGAGATTCGTGCCGGGGGCGGGGAGGCGGAGGTCGTCGTGTGCGACCTCACCGATCGTGAGCAACTGGCGGCCGTCTGCAAGCGCTTAGTGGATGATCATCCGGCCGTTCACGCGCTCGTGAACAACGCGGGCATCGTACGCATCGGCGCTGTAGCTGACTTCGACGGTGCCGACTGGGACGACGTTATGGAGATCAACGTGCGCGCCACGTTCGAGTTGGTGCGCGCCCTCGAACCGGCGCTGCGGGCGGCCGCACCCGGCGGTGCGTCGGTCGTGAACGTCAGCTCGGTCATGTCGCTGGTCGTGGCACCCACCATCGTGAGCTATCTGGCCTCCAAGGGGGCGGTGAACCTCCTCACCCGGGGCCTCGCCGTGGAGCTTGGCCCGGCGGGGATACGGGTCAACGCCATCGCGCCGGGCTACATCCGCACCGACATGTTCGAGACGTCGCATCCCCCGGCCCGCCAGGAGGCCCTCGGCAAGGCGCACCCGCTCGGGAGGGTGGGCACCCCGGAGGAGGTGGCCGCGACGGTGTCGTTCCTGTGCTCGGACGATGCCTCGTTCGTCAGCGGCACCATCCTGTCGGTGGATGGCGGGCTGGCTTGCGTGGCGGCGATCCCGCGCTAGATCGACGGGTAACCCACGGCCCGGGCGTCCGCACCCCGGACCGCCCCATCTCTGAACCGCCTCGTTCTGAACCGCATTCATTCTGCATGGCGCGCGACTTGACACCGACTCCGGCGCAGGTCGGAGGACGGTGTTAGCTTGCCATTGGGGCCTCGACGGAGAGAACTATTTCACCTTACGTTGGTGAATGTCACGCCGAGGCGCAGAGACAATTGGGGGGAAACCATGAAAACCAGACACGTCAGATCGTTGACCGCGATTGCGGTCCTGAGCGCGCTCGCTCTCGTGGCCGCCGCTTGCGGCGACGACGAGGAGGCCGCTCCGCCGCCCGCCGCGCCGCAGCCGGAGGCACCGGCGCCTCCGCCGCCGGCCGATGAGCCACCGCCCCCGCCGCCGGCCGATGAGCCACCGCCGCCGCCGGAGCCGGCGGACGAGATGCCCTCTGGTCCGCCGCACACCGCCGAGTTGCCGTGGGGCACCTTCACCCTTGCCGACAGCATCGCCGACAAGATCGCCAACAACGGCGAGTTCAACTTCGTTCTCTCCATCGAGGGGACGGCCATCCCCATTTTCGGTGCGGCCATGGACGAAGGATGGAGCCGTGGCTCCGGCGAGATCTCCGCAGAGCACGGCGTGGACATCAGTGCGCGGACGATCGGACCGCTCCAGACGGACATTCCCGCGCAGGTGGCGGAGATCGACTCGCTCATCGACGCCGGTCAGATCGACTGCCTGGCTTTTGAGGCGCACGAGCCCGGTCCCTACGTGGACATCATCGCCAAGGCCGTGGACGCCGGCATTCCCACCTTCGGCGTCAACGCCGACAGCCCGGACTCCAAGCGTTTCGCGTTCTTCGCGCTCGACGAACTCTCGGCGGGCACGCTGGCCGGGACGCTCACCGGCGAATGGGCTGTCGACAACGGCATAGCGCTCGAGAAGGCCGGACTGCTCACAGGGTCGGTCGAAGGCCCCTGGGCTCAGAACCGGATGAACGGCTTCATGGCGGGGATTTCGGCGGTTCTGCCCGACCTCGAGTTCGTGAACGGACCCAACACCGACATCGAGTCACAGGGCTGGGATCCGCCGCAGCAGTACGCCGCGTCGGAGGCGTGGATTCTGGGCCACCCGGACGTGGACATCATCTTCCACACCGACCAGGGCGTGGAGTTCGTGGCGAAGGTCATCGCCGACCAGGGTCTCACGGGCGACATGTACACCTCGGGGTTCAACATGAACCCGGCTATCGCGGACTTCATCAGCGATGGCGTCGTCGTCGTGACGATGGTCCAGGGCTTCTCGAACCAGGCGTACAACGGAGCCAATGCTTGCGGTGACTTCCTGTTCAAGGGGGAGTTCGAGACGGGTCACGTGATCCTGGATCCGCTTGCGGCCACACAGGACAACGTCGACTCGGTCGACTGGAGCCAGCCTGAGAACCAGTAGAGCGCACCCACCGACGTTTGCCGAAGAGGGGCGCCGGTGCGCTTGGCGTCGGTGCCCCTCGTCGGTGGAGAGAGGGTCGTGGTAGCGCCGCGCGTCGCCGCCCCCCTTGCCGGCATCTGAACGAGGCGGCATGAACGGCCGGCAGCCGGACGAGGGCGCCACCTTCCCGCCCGACACCGGGGCGAGAAGGCGACCGGCGTTCGCCGTGAGGAACCCGCGCGTCATCGGCCTCCTCATCGCCATCTTCCTAGTGGGGATGAGTTTCTCCATCGTCAACCCCAACTTCCTCACCGTGCGCAACATGCTCGGCATGGTGCGGGCGATGAGTTCGCTGGGACTCCTGGCGCTCGGGCTCACGCTCGTGATCATCGTGGGAGAGTTGGATCTCTCGATCGGAGCGATCTACGGCTTCACCGCCATGCTTGCCGGAACGGTCTGGATCGACGGTGTGCACGTCGTTCCCGCCCTCCTCATCGGGCTCGGCGCGGGCGTCTTCGTCGGTTTCCTGAACGCCGCCCTCACGACCTGGGCGGGCATCCCGTCGTTCATCGTCACCCTGGGCATGTTGAACGCCGTGGAAGGGATGACCCTGCTCATCTCCGGGGCGCGCGGCATCAATCCGAAGTACGCCGAGCCGCCGGTACCGGCGGGGGAGTGGGACATCTTCCGGGCCCTGGGCGCGACCAAACTCCCGCTGGACATTCCCGTCCAGGTGGTGTGGCTCCTCGGGCTCGCGATCCTCTTCTGGGTGCTCCTGCACCGGACCCTGTTCGGCTTCCGGCTGGCCGCCATCGGCAGCAACACCCCCGCCGCCCGGGCCGCCCGGCTCTCGATCACGCGGCACAAGTTCATCGTCTTCATGCTGGGTGGCGCGATGGCCGCCGCGGCCGGCATGCTGGACTTCTCGTTCCTCGGCTCGACTGATCCCAGCGCCGGGCGCTCCCTTCTCTTCCCGGTGTTCGCTGCGGTCATCGTGGGCGGGGCCACCCTCACCGGGGGCAGGGCCACGATCATCGGGACGATCGTGGGAGCGCTGCTGCTGTCGGTCCTCAGCAACGGGCTGTCGATCATCGGCGTGGGCGCCTTCGCCAAGTCCATCTTCATCGGCACCGCCACGATCGGCGCGGTGATGCTCGACCGCTTCACTTACCGGAAGCGAGCCCGGCCCGGTCAGGCGCCATGACCGCGGCGGCACGACCCGAGTCCGCGCTGCGCCTCACGGTGCGCGACCTGCAGAAGGCCTACGGTCACACGCAGGCGCTCGCCGGCGTGACGCTCGACATCACCGGAGGGGAGTTCCTGGGGGTGGCCGGGCCGAACGGGGCGGGCAAGAGCACGCTGGTGCGGATGATCTCCGGCGAGGAGGAGCCCGACTCGGGGGAGATGGTGCTCAACGGCGCCCCGTGGTCCCCGGCGCGCTCGGAGGCACGAGTGCCGGTGGTCCATCAGGAGGCCATGCTGTTCCCCGACCTCACCGTGGCGGAGAACCTGCTCGTGGGCGGGAGGGGGAACGGTCTGGCACGCCGTCCCGTTCCCGGACCGGCCCACTACGACATCCTGCGCAGCCTCGGGATCACCCACGACGCCGACCGGGAACTGGGGGAGTGTTCCCTCGTCGTGCGGCAACTCACGGAGATCGCCCGCGCCCTGGCCCACGCCACCGATGCGCAGATCTTCCTGTTCGACGAGCCCAACTCGGCGCTGACCGAAGAGGAGTCGGCCGAGTTGTTCGCCCGGATGCGGGCGCTGAGCGACGCGGGGAACATCGTGATCCTGGTCTCGCACCGGCTGAACGAACTCGCCCACGTGGCCGACCGCGTCATCGTGGTGCGCGACGGGCGGGTCGGTGCCGATCTGACCGGGGAGGCTCTCACCGAGGAGCGGCTTGCCCGCGAGATGGTGATGGGAGAGGCGGTGCAGGCGCCGGGATCGGTCTCGCGACGACCAGGGACGGGGATTCTGCAGGACGGATCCGCCCTGACCGTCAGGGCGTGGCGCCACAGCGGCGGATCCTTCGAGGTCGAGGAACTGGCGGTGCGCGCGCGGGAGATCGTTGCCGTGGTGGGGGTCGAGGGATCAGGGGGACGGGAGTTCGTGCGGTCCCTGGCGGGGCTCGAGGAGGCAACCGGCGAGACGTCCCTGCCCCGGCGGCCCCCGCAACCCACCAGCTACCTCCCCGCGGATCGGGGGGAGAGTCTCTTCGGCGATTTCGATGTCGGCCGCTCTCTGGTGGCCCGTCTCGGCCGGGGGCGCATCGCCGGCGCCGGGGGCCTGCTGAAACGTCGGACGATGGCGCGTCTGGGAGAGCGGTACATGCAGGAGTTCCGCGTGCGGGCCGCCTCGGTGGCGCAGCCGATCGGCGACCTGAGTGGCGGGAACCAGCAGAAGGTCGCCATCGCCTCGGCACTCGCCGAGCGTCCGGACGTTCTCCTCCTCGAAGAACCGACGCGCGGCGTGGACGTGGGAAGCAAGGTGGAGATCTACCGTATCCTGCGCACGTTCACCGAGCACGGCGGGTCCGTCGTGGCCTACTGCACGGAGATCCCGGAGGTATTCGAGTTGGCGGACCGGGCTGTGGTGATGGCGCGCGGCAGGGTCACCGGAGAGTTGAACGTGACCGATCACGGCGACATCGGGTCGCTCGCCGAGGCCGTGGCTCAGAAGAGCGGTGGGGCGGCCTCGGCGCTCGAGCGCCCTGGCGGGGTGGACGCCTCGCGGGGGCGTGCGTGACCGCAACGGGCTCCTGGCGCCTCGGCGTCGACACGGGTGGGACGTTCACCGACCTGGTGGCCGTCGGGCCGGGGGGCGACGTGCGCCTGGCGAAGGTCGCCTCCACGCCGGCCGATCCCGCCGGGGCGACCTTCGAGGCGTTCGAGCGGTCGGGCGTGGAGCCCGGTGGCGACGTCGACTCCTTCATCCTGGGCACGACCATCGCCACCAATGCCCTGATCCAGCGGCGCGGTGCTCCCACCGTGCTGGTCACGACCGCGGGGTTCGAGGACATCCTCTACATCCAGCGGATCGACCGGCAGGGCCTGTACGACCTGCAGTGGGTTAAGGCCGAGCCGTACGTGCCGCGCAACCGGGTCGTTGGCGTGGCCGAGAGGATCCTCGCCGACGGGTCGATCCGCACGCCGATCACCGGCGAGGAGCTGGCACGGGTCACTGAGAGCGTGCGCCGGCTCACGGCGCAGGCCACCAAGCCGGCGGTGGCCGTGTCGCTCCTCTTCTCCTACGTGAACCCGGCGCACGAGCAGGCCCTGGCCGAGGCCCTCTCGGCGGCGCTGCCCGGAGTGCCGGTCTCGCTGTCGAGTGAGGTGGCGCCCATCTGGCGCGAGTACGAGCGCTCCAACACGACCGTCGTGGATGCCTACGTGAAGCCCATCGTCGCCGACTTCGCCGGATCCCTTGCCGCCGAGCTGGCCCACAAGGGCGTGGGTGGTTGGCACGGCCTACTGAGGTCCAATGGCGGGCAGGTGGCGATCCCCGACGCCCCCGGCAGGCCGGTGGAGATCGTGCTGTCGGGCCTCGCCGCCGGGATGATCGCCGGCGCGCACTTCGCCCGCGCCGTGGACACCGGCAAGGCGGTGACGCTGGACATGGGTGGGACCAGCGCCGACGTGGGTGTCATCACCGGCGGCGAGTTGCAGTTCTCGGGCCTGTTCGAGGTGGAGTTCGGACTTCCGCTGGCGCTGCCGATCCTGGACGTGACCACGATCGGCGCCGGCGGGGGCTCCATCGCGTCCATCGATTCGGGCGGCCTTCTGAAGGTCGGCCCGGAGAGCGCGGGCGCGGATCCGGGGCCTGCGTGCTACGGCCTCGGCGGCGAGCAGCCGACCGTCACCGACGCCAACGTGCTCATGGGCCGTCTTGACCCGGCGTACTTCCTCGGCGGGGAGATGGGCCTCGACGTGGACCGGGCGCGCCGGGCCACCCGGCCGCTGGCCGACCGGCTGGGCCTGACCGTCGAGGACACGGCGGATGCCGTCGTGTCGGTCTCCATCGAGAACATGGACGGCGCCATGCGGTTGGTGACCGTGGACCGCGGCCTGGACTACCGGGAGTTCGACCTGGTCGCCTACGGCGGCGCCGGTCCGCTGCACGCCGCCGAGATCGCCCGCCGCATGGGGATGAACCGGGTTGTCGTCCCGCCGAACCCGGGATTGGTCTCCGCCTACGGCACGGTGATTGCCGACCAGAGGGTTGATCGCCGCATCACGCTCGTGCGTCGCCTCGACCATGTCGAGTCCGAGGATCTGCCCGCGGCGCTGGCCCGGCTGGCCACCGACACCGCGGGAGAGTTGCGTTCGCAGCTGCGCCGCCGGGAGGCGTCGGTGGAGGTGGCGACGTACGTGGCCTGCCGGTACGTGGGGCAAAACTTCGAGCAGGAGATCCGCACCGACTTCGGCCACGTTGACCGGAGCTTCGAGCTGGCCGTGGCCATCCTGCCTGACGCCGCCGACTTCGTGGACCAGCTCGCTGACCGCTATCACGCCACCCACATGGCCTCCTACGGCTACGAGATGCGCGACCAGCCGATCCAGTCGGTCTACCTGGGCGCCACGGCGCTCTCGGCGGCGCCCGACCTTCTCATCCGCCCCTACTCGGGGCAGGGCGGATCGTCGACGCACGTGACGCGCCGTGTCCTGGCCGCGGCCGGCTGCTGGGTAGACGCCCGCATCGTCAAGCGTGACGCACTGGGCGTCGGCGAGGTGCTCGACGGCCCTGCCGTCATCGAGGAGGCCGACTCCACGACCTGGGTTCCCCCGGGGTTCACCGCGGTGGTGCACCAGAGCCAGTGCCTGATCATCGCCCGAAACGGCCACGCCGAGGAGGCTCGCCCATGAGCGCAGCGAGCCCGCCGGCGCCCGCCGAGCTGGACCGGGTGGGCCTAACCCTGCTCTACAAGCGGGTGCGGAACATCTGCGACGAGATGGCCTTCGCCATGATGCGCACGGCCTACTCGCCGATCTTCTCCGAGGGCCTGGACTTCTCCACGCTTGTCCTGGACCGCCGGGGTCGGCTGGTGGCCACGGCGGGGATCAACCCGGCGATGCTGGGCGCCTCGCTGTACGCCGCCACGTGGATCATCCGCGAGGTCGGCCCGGAGAACTTCGCCCCCGGTGACGTCTTCGTCCACAACGACCCCTACCGGGGCGGATCGCACCTGCCCGAGCACATGATGGTGACCCCCGTCTACCGCGACGGGGAACTGGCCGCCTTCGTGGGCAACATCGCACACCTCGCCGAGATCGGCGGGATGGCCCCCGGATCGTTCGCGGCCACCGCGACCGACATCTTCCAGGAGGGCCTGCGCATCCCACCCACGAAGCTTTTCGACCGGGGAGAGCCAGTGCGCGACGTCTGGCGCATCATGCTGGCCAACCACCGCACGCCGACCAACTCCTGGGGTGACCTGCACGCCATGCTGGGCTCCCTGCGGGTGGGGGAGCGCCGCGTCGGCGACCTCATTGCCGAGCGTGGCATCGACGGGCTGAACGAGTCCTTCGATCAGATCCTCGACTATGCCGAGGCGTATATGCGCTCGGAGATTC
>JAPONU010000030.1 GCA_026713745.1 bacterium | reverse complement strand
CGTAATGGGCATGCGGTCGCAACGCCTGAAGTTGCACCGCCGCGTGGGGCCCCGCGATGACAGCGCCACTGGCCTCGACGAGCGAACAAGGCCGACCGAGAGCCTCGGTCACCAGCGCCAGCGTGTCGGAGACTGTCGACGGCCTGGCGAGTCCTCGAAGCAGTTGCGACATCATCGACGCCTGGTACACCGACGGCTGCAATACAAGCTCGCGTGCCGCTGCAGCTGCAGCCAGCACGTTCGGCGCCTCTGCCTCGACCAGGGCGGTGCCGAAGCGCTCTGCAAGGCGCCGGGTTGCTATGCCGGTGGCGGAAGCGGGGTTGACTGCCACGAGGCCCGACCCCCTGCCGTCGCTGACCGATCGGAGAGCAACGTCCAGAACATACGAGTTCGGCTGGAGTCCCCGGGCATCCAGCACGATCAGCTGGCCCATCGAGACGGGAGTTGTCAAGTCGCATCGGTCGGTGACAAGCACGTCGGTCACGGTGCGGTCCAGGGCCGATTCTCCGGCAACCACGTGGAAGTCGCCGAAGACCCCTGCGGCCAGGAGCCGTCTGACGGTGAGGGCTCGGGGGCTCTGTCGCGTATCGGGCATCGGCAGCCTCCTCCAGTCGGGGCGGCTCTGAGGACTCTCCGCGGGAAACATCCGTCTCAGAAGGTCTATCCGTTTCTCGCCGACTACTCCCATCGTGGTCTCCCTGCTGCAGGCGGCACGGGCTGTTCGCGAGGCCCCGAGTGCTACGAGCCCAGCGGCCCCACCGCCTTCACGATGACCCTGCACCTGCCCCCGGGGGCATACGTCATCGGGATCTCGACGATTCTGGTGATCCGGACCTGCTTGGGATCAGCGCCCGCACGGATAGCCGCGTCCTCGGCTTCGGCGCGGGCAGCGTCGAGGCACGCCTCCCTGCCGGCTGTGTCGTAGCCGTAGACCTTGTCGATCGATCCGGCCGCCTCGGCGATGGCCGCGCCGAAGGCGTTGGCGACGGAGTGGTGCGGTGGCCAGAGCACCTCGCTGATGCCTCGCAGCGTCGGCGGAACCAGATGCGCACCCCCGCCGACGGCGATCAAGGGAAGAAGTGTGCTTGAAGCCTTCATGCGCTCACACAACACGCCGATCCGCTGATCCACCCAGCCCATGGCCGCGTCGGTGAGCGACTCATCCAGACCTGCCAGCAAGCCAGGGTCGCCGAAACCCTCCAAACGTCCAGCGGCCAACGAGACATCCGAGAGGGTCAGCGTCGAACCGCCCATACAGACAGCCTCGGTGACGACGTCAAAGCCGACGGAGTCCGGCCCGACAGCGACGCCGTCCCCATTGCGGACGACGCTGCCGCCCCCAAGTCCGACCGAGATCAAGTCCGGCATGCGGAAGTTGGTCCGCACACCGCCGACTTCCACCGCCGCCGTCGACTCACGCGGGAACCCGTCGACGAGGATCCCCACATCCGCCGACGTGCCCCCCACGTCGATGACGAGCGCGTCTGAGAGCCCGGCCAACGTGCTGGCGCCCCGCATCGAGTTGGTTGGCCCCGAGCCCACAGTCAGCACCGGGTACTTGTCGGCCTCGTCAACAGCCATCAACGTGCCATCGTTCTGCGTCAGGAAACTCGCCACTTCCAGGCCGGCTTCGGTCAGCGTGCTGCGGAACCCCGCAACCACGCGCTTGGCCACCGTGAGCAAAGAGGCGTTGAGGATCGTGGCGTTCTCGCGTTCGAGAAGTCCCAGCGATCCGACCGTATGGCTGAGGGACACCGGGAAGTCGGCTCCGCACTCCTCGGCGAGCAACTCCGCGGCGCGAAGCTCGTGATCGATGATGGCCGGACTGAACGGGCAGGACACGGCAATAGCGGACACGTCCTGCGCGCACGATGAACCGAACCGCCTCACGGCATCCTCGTCAAGATCTGCGATGGGAGTGCCGTCATACTCAAAGCCGCCTCCGACGATCTCGGAGTGTGCGATGACCATGCGTTGCAGGTCTTCAGGCCACGCGGCGCCTGGACGCACGCCCAGCGACGACGGCGCGGCCAAGCGCAGCACTCCGACGCGGTCGAGGTCCTGGCGTCGGATGATCGCGTTTGTGGGATGGGTGGTGCCCAACATTGCCTTGCCCACCGCGGACGGGTCATCGACCTGGTCGAGCACCGCAGCGACTGCCGCCTTGATGCCGTCGATCGGTTCGGGAGTGCTGGCGGTCTTCGTTGCAGCCACCACGTCTCCCGTATCATCGGTGACGACGGCGTCGGTGTTGGTGCCCCCGACGTCGACGCCGATTCTGAGCTTCTTCAGGTCGGCGGTTTGTGGCTTCATCGATGCCCCCGGAAGTCGACGTAGTCGATGTCGTATCCGAAGGCGCGCGGACCCACGAGTTCCAGCATCCCGTCCCGGTGCCATTCGGGCGCGCACGGCATGGCCAGCACGTTGAGCCGCTGACCGTACGCCAGGCTTTCGGTAGTCATCGGATCAGCCGACTCGTAGTCGAGAAGGCACAGCAGATCGGGCACCGTAACGACGGCCTTACCTTCCTCGAAGGCGATCAAGTTCTCGTTCTGGATCTCGACCCGCATCGTGCGGGTGGCGTCCTCGAGATGCTCCAGGACAACGGTGCCCCGGGCGAAGCCCTCAATCGTGCGGCGATCGATGTCGATCACCTTGCCGCTGAAGACAAGGGCCGCGTCGGTGTAGTCGAGCAGTTCTTGCCAAGCCCCCTCGGCACCCTGCTTGATCTGTGCCAGCCGCCTCCCGACCTCGGTGCAGTACGTGATCGAGCCGCCGATCCCAGCACGCCTCACGTCACCCACCGTCATCGGGTAGCAGCTGATCGAGGTCGCCATACCGAGTTCCACGACCGCGGCGCGCGCGAGTGCTTCGGCCTTCTGATTGGTGGTCGCCTCGAAGACGCACATGTTGCCCTTGTCGTCAGCTATCGACAGCGGCGCCGCCATGAGCCCGTGCAGGGTGAACACTGTCATCTCGATCTGAGGGAAGGCCCTCCGCATCCCGTCGGCGTCAATGATCGGTAGACCCAACTCGACCGCCGTCGCAATCGGCACCAGCGTGTTGACGCCACCCACCTCGATTGACATGAGCGCAACCGGATCCTCGCCGAGGTAGGCCGCCAGGGCACCGATACCGGCTCTGAACTCGGTACCCGCAGGGATCTTCTCCAGAATCACCGTCGGCGCGCCGATGATGGCCGTGGTCAACACACGCCCCTCTTCCGGCAGGTCATCGGGTTCGACGAGCTCGGCTGGACCGTGATCGGCGATCGCCTGCTTGACGAGGAGCTTCCCCACGTACGGGTCGCCGCCGCCGCCGGTTCCCAGCAGCGTTGCGCCCGCCGCGAGATCATCGATGTCCTCAATCGTCAGCTCTCTCACGACGGGCGCTCCAGGAACTCAACGGGCGTCGGCTTACCTGCGCAAAACTACGGTTGGGCGAGCGAGCCCGCCGGTGGGCAGTTCGCGACCTTCTAACGTCGGTAGTACGCGATCTGCCCCATGCAAGTACGACACGGGCATAAGGCCGCCTGTGGCGTTGCCGGGTGAGCGCTCGGAGTCGGCGAGGCCTCTAGCGGGAGCGCGGGGCTTGCACGTCGGTGTGCGGGTCACCGGCACCGGTGTATCGATTCCCGGATACATCCTGAGCGGCTCCCTACCGATCTCGGATCCAGCGCCAGCGCGATACCGGAGGCGATGGGGTGATCGACCAGAGGCGCCGCGGCATGCAGCTTGATTGTGTGCCCGGCCGTGAGCAACCAGGTAGTAGTCCGCCGTCTGGAGGAAGGTGTTGATCGCAACGGGTTCGTAGTTCGACCCGTTCGCCCAGGTGCTGCCTTCGCCGAGACTCGGGATGATCGACGGATCGGGTGGTAGGAACAACTCCGGCCGTTCTCTTGCCCAAACGGCGAGTTCGTCATCGCCGGCCTCGTGGAGCCGGCGCAGCACGACAAGGGTGCTGCACCGGAACAGGCGAGCAAGCCGGTCGAGTTCTCGAGTCTGGTCAGCGTTGTGGTTGAACTCCGCCCGCAACCGCTCCAGAGGCACGAGCAACTCCGCGGCGACTCGGTTGCACCATCGCTCCACGTCCCGCGTCGGCCTCCCTTGGAGGTCGGCGTCGGAGAGTGCGCTCTCTGCCGGCCAGATGTGCGCCAATTCATGAGCGAGCGTGAAGATCTGGGCTGCCTTCGTATCGGCACCGTTAACGAAGACGACCGGCGCTTGACTGTCGACCAGCGCGAACCCTCTGAATTCCCGAGAGTCGAGCTTGCGATGGGTGTTGCTGCCGACGATGCCGCTGATCATGACGAGAACCCCCAACGCCTCGGCCTGATCGCGCAACTCTGGCGGCGGCCCTGAGGTGGGTCCCTGACTGGAGTCCGCTTGTTGTCGGTCTGCGTCCCCGAGGATGGCCACGCTGAAGCGGAAGCGGCACACCTCCGAGCAGGCGGTGCCGAAGTTCCGTGAAGGCGAGCGGATGTTCGGCTTCGGGCAGCAATCGGTATCGCTGTGATACCATCATGGTTGTGGCGATGACTTTGCGGCTGACCGATGAGGAGCGCCGTGCCCT
>JAPONU010000029.1 GCA_026713745.1 bacterium | reverse complement strand
TGGTCGTCCCGGTCATCGTCGCGGAACTCGGCAAGGAACCCGAACGCGGCGCGCTCAAAGTCACCATCACGGTGGCCGGGCGCCGGATCACCACCGGCGTGTTCTCCGCCACGCTGACCTTCGACGGTGACCTGTTCACCAACCAGGTAACGGTGCGGGTCGTCGCCGGACGGAGCGGCGCCCCTGTGGTGGCACGGGTCGTCTCCGGCGACGGGTACGATCCGGACAGCGGGTCGGTGACCGTCGCCGCCGGCGAGACCAGCGTGCTCACCCTCCAGGTCACCGAGAACCTGACCGCCGGCACCAACGTTGACCTGCAGGTGATCGACGCCCGCACCGGCTTGGCGCTGGCGTCGGAGCGGGTCGAGGTCGCGGCGCCTGTCACGGTGAAGGAAGATCTTGACTGATCCTGTGATGCAACTCGACCGGCTCGACGGACTTGCCAACGACGCCTTCGCGGGGCGCGTCGTGCGCAAGGACCTCGTCCGCCAGGTCAAGGTGGGCGCCAACGTCCCGGTCTACGTGTTGGAGTTCCTGTTGGGCAAGTACTGCGCCTCCGACGTGCCGTCGGCGATCGAGGCCGGGCTGACGGTCGTCAACCAGACCTTGCGGGAGAACTTCATCCGCCCCGACGAGTCCGAATTGGCCAAGGCGCGGGTCAAGCAGAAGGGCGAGTACCGGCTCATCGACAAGGTCGACGTCCGGCTACTCGCCCGCGAGGACAAGTTCTGGGCGCACCTGCAGAACTTCAACGACAAGTTCGTGCACGTGCCCGAGTCCCTCGTCTACAAGTACGACCGGCTACTGCAGGGCGGGGCGTGGTGCCAACTCGACCTGCTCTACAACGCCGATGAGGACGAGGCCCAGAAGCGACCGTTCTACATCCGGGCGCTCAAGCCGATCCAGGTCGCCGCCTTCGACCTTGACGAGTTCGTCGCCGGGCGGCGCGGATTCGGCCGCGACGACTGGTTGGACCTCGTCGTGCGCACCGTCGGCCTCGAACCCCGTGAACTCGACCTGCGCGGGAAGCTGCTCGCGCTGTGTCGCCTCGTGCCGATGGCGGAGCGGAACTTCAACCTCATCGAACTCGGCCCTTGGGGCACCGGCAAGAGCTTCGTGTACCGCGAATCGAACCCAAACAGCATCCTCGTCTCGGGCGGCAAAGTGACCGTGGCGCAGCTCTTCGTGAACCTCTCCACTGGCCGAGTCGGATTGCTGGGCACGTGGGACACCGTCGCCTTCGACGAGGTCGCCGGCCTGCAGATGTCCGACGGCACGGTCGTCAACATGTTGAAGGACTACATGGAGTCCGGCTCGTTCGCCCGTGGCCGGGAGGAGGTCCCCGCGGAGGCGTCCGTGGTGCTCGTCGGCAACACGAGCCGCCCCCACAGCGACCTCGTGCGCGCCGCGCACCTCTTCGCCGACCTTCCGCCGATGATGATCGACGTGGCGTTCCTCGACCGCCTGCACTACTACCTGCCGGGCTGGGAGGTCCCCAAACTCGAGGCCCGCTTGTTTACAAACCACTTCGGGTTCGTGTCGGACTACTTCGCCGAAGCGCTGCGCCAGTTGCGCAAGCAGAGTTTCGTCCGAGCCATCGACAGCGATTTCGGGTTGGGGAGCCATCTCTCAGCGCGTGACGAGAAGGCCGTCCGCAAGACCGTCTCGGGCCTGTTGAAGATCCTCCACCCCCACGGCGAGTGGACCCGCTCGGAACTGCGCGAATACCTGGAGTTCGCACTCGAAGGGCGCCGCCGGGTCAAGGAGCAACTCAAGAAACTTGCCGCCCACGACTACGCCAAGTGCGCGTTCAGCTACATCGAACGCGACACGGGCCACGAGTACTGGGTGGAGGTCCCCGAGCAGCCCGACGACATCCACGCCGCTCTCGCCGCCGAAGCCGCCGGGGTCGGAGCGGCCGCCACTGCCGGTGAGAACGAGGGGAACACGGCAGCGCCGGGCGGTCCGCCGCTCGCCGCCGCCACGGGCGAGATCATCGCCGGCGGCGAGTCCAAGTGGGTCGAGTTCAAGCAGACCGGGCGCGTCAACCTGCACACCGGCCGGCGCGACCAGATCATCGAGCAGATGGTCGTCAAGACCGTTGCCGGGTTCATGAACGCCGACGGCGGGACGCTCCTCATCGGCGTCAGCGACGCCGGCGAGGTCACCGGCATCGAGGCAGACTTCAAGACGCTCGGCAAGAGGCAGAACACCGAC
>JAPONU010000028.1 GCA_026713745.1 bacterium | reverse complement strand
CCGCCCGCCGGGACACCGCGAGCGACGTGTCAGCGCAGGAGCCTCACCCCGAGGCAATCTCCCCCGCGCTGTAGCATCGTTCGGTGGCCCCGAAAGGGAAGGGCTACAGGCAGTTGATGACTATAGATCAATCCCCATCGGCGCATCCAAGCCGGCGACGAGCGCTCACGCTGCCAGCGCCGAACCGACCATGACCGGCAAACATCGCCAGCCGAACGTGCTGATCACCGGGGCGGCGGGTCACCTGGGCCGACACATCGCGCTTCGTCTGGCACCGAGCGTCGCCGGCCTCGCGCTGTCCGACATCGACAGCGACCGGTTGGCGGACACCGCCGGCTGGATCGCGGCCGGCAAGACGGAACGAACCCGATCGGCCGGCGAGTGCGACACGACTGACCGGCCCGATGAGGCCCCATCGGGCGCTGCGCCAGTGATCACCATCGCCGCGGACGTGACCGACGAGACGACCGCCCGCGCCGCGGTCAACGAGGCACGTGAGCGCCTCGGCGGCCTCGACGTGCTGATCAACGCCCACGGGATGGAGGGCCCCACCGGCCCGGTGGGGACGCTCGATCCCTCCGCTGTGCGCCAAACCTTCGACGTGAACGTCATGAGCCTGTTCTGGCTCTGCGGCGCCGCGGCCGAGATCTTCAAAGTCACCGGCGGTGGTCGCATCGTGAACATGGCCTCGGGCGCGGGGCTCGCCGGCGGTGCCTTCACCGGCGTCTACCACGCCTCCAAGCACGCCGTCGTGGGCCTGACGCGCTCGCTGGCCCTGGAGCTGGGACCATCGCGAATCGTCGTCAACGCCGTCTGCCCCGGGTTCGTGGAGTCCCCGATGGTGGACCGCATCGTCTCGTCGCTCGGCAACCTGGACCTGCCCACCGAGTACGCCCACATGGTGCCCCTAGGCCGCTACGCCGACCCCGACGAGGTCGCCGAAACCGTCCGCTACCTGGCCTGCGAGGCCCCCGAATACATGACCGGCACCTGCCTGGTACTCGACGGCGGCCTCCGCGCCTGAGCGACGACGGCCGCGACGCTCACCAACGTGCGGCGGGCATCGGTCGTTGAACGTCCATGTTCGATTCGCTCGGGGCGGTGTGAGGAGCATCGCTATGCTGAGAGGCGTGAGCCGGCGCGACAAGATCCTGCTGACGCACCGAGAGGCGATCCGTTCTGCCGCGATTCGGCACAACGCCCATTCGATTGCCCTCGTCGGTTCGGTTGCGCGGGGCGACGACGACGAGTCCAGCGACTACGACTTCCTCGCCGAGTTCCTTCCCGGCACCACACTGTTCGACATCGCGGAACTGGAACTGGAACTCCAAGACCTGCTGGGGCGCAAGGTCGACGTTGCTGAAGCGTCAGCCCTCCCGGCGAGGAGCCGCAGCATGCTGGAGGACGCCATTCCCCTGTGAGCAGATCCGACAAGGAGTTTCTCGCGGACATCCTGGACGCTGCTCGCAGACTTGCCGAGATTGTCGCGCAGGGACGCGAGGGCTATGACAACAACTGGGTCGTCCGCAGCGCGGTTGAGAGGCAACTGGAGATAATCGGCGAGGCGGCCGGACGGTTGTCGGAGGACTTGACCCTGCGTCGACCTGACTTGCCGCTGCAGCAGGCGAGAGCCGTACGGAACCGGATAGTCCACGACTACTTGAGCATCGACCCCGACACGTTGTGGCTCACGATCGTGACAAGCATCCCCGAGTTCGCGTCGATGGTCTCCGACGAACTTGAGGAATGAGACTCCGGGCGCAGCCGCTCTCACTCGAAGAGGCTGGGCAGGTCCTGCCGGCGGATCTTGCCGGTGGTGGTGCGCGGGAAGTCCTCGACGAGCACGACGCGGCGGGGGCGGCTGCGGCGGTCGAGTTCTGTCGCCACGAACTCGGTGATGTCCCCGGGCCGGAGTGCGCTGCCGGGTGAGGTCCGGACCGCCGCCGCGGGGACCTCGCCCCAGTCTGGGTCAGCGACGCCGAAGACGGCGACCTCCTCGACCTCGGGATGCGCCGCGATGACCCGCTCGACCTGCGCCGGGTAGATGTTGACGCCGCCGGAGATGACGATCTCCTTCGACCGTCCGACGAGCGTGATGTAGCCCTCGCCGTCGACGGTCGCCAGGTCGCCCGTCAGCAACCAGTCGTCGGCGAACGCGGCCGCGGTGCCGGCCGGATCGTCCCAGTAGCCCGACATGACCTTGGCGGTGCGCACAGTGACCTCGCCGACCTCGCCGGGCGCGACCTCTCCACCGTCGGGGCGTCGCACGACGACCTCGGCACCACCAATTGCACGTCCGACCGACCCCAGTCGCGGATCGCCGGGACCGGCCAGCGCCGCGTGATCGGCGGCGGTGAGCGCTGTCACCACGCCCACCGTCTCGCTGAGCCCATAGCCGTGGTAGAGACCGCAGCGCAGATCCCGGCGCATCCGCCACGCCTGCGCACGTGAGCTGGGCGCTGTGCCGTACACGAGCAGCCGCAGCGACGCAAGCCGCCGGGGCGCATACGTCTCGTCATCCAGAATCCGATTGACCTGCGTGGGCACGACGATGGCGCTCGTCACCCGGTGGGTCTCCACCGCTTCGATCCACGCACCCGCCTCGAAGTGCGGCAGCACGACATGGGTGTGCGCCCCATCGAGCATCGTGAAGATCCTTGCCGCGGCCGCCGTGTGATACAGCGGCGTGGAGGTGAGGTACACCTCGTGGATACCGAACTCCTGGGACCTGGCGTTGATGGCGGCATTGGTGGTGACCGCGGCGTGGCTGAGGCAGACACCCTTGGGCCGGCCGGTTGTGCCGCTGGTGTGGACGATCAGGACGACATCGGACGGTTCGGGGAGGGCCGGGAGTTCGCCGACCGCCCTCGCCAGCGCCGCTGCGTGTCGCCCGCTGCCTTCGACGACCACGTCCACTCCCGCGGCTCGCAGCGCCCCGGCGCCGGCCGCATCGGCGAAGCCCACCGTAGGGCGGGCGTCGGCGACCAGGCGCGCCACCTCCGGGTCGGCCAGTTCCGGCGCCATCGGCACGCAGGCCGCGCCGATACGGGCCGCCGCCAGGTAGGTGTCGAAGTGCAGCCGGTCGTTGGCGGCGCGGACCGCGATCCGGTCGCCCCGCACCACCCCCGCCGAGGCGAGCCAAGATGCCAAGCGGCCGACGCGGTCAGCCAGTTCGACATACGTGACCGCCGCGCCGCCGACGACGATGGCGTTCCGGCGGGGGAACGACGCAACCGCGGCGGCGAGCAGATCGGGGACGAGGCGGGCGGGATGGCGGTCCGACGACGACCGGATCATGCCGGCGGACGGTAGCGGG
>JAPONU010000027.1 GCA_026713745.1 bacterium | reverse complement strand
GGCGGTGTCGTGCAGGCCCAGTTCGGTGACGGCGATCTCGCGCATCCGGAACTTCTGGATCTTCCCGGTCACGGTCATGGGGAAGTCGCCGGTGAACTTGATGTAGCGGGGGATCTTGTAGTGGGCGATGCGGCCCCGGCAGAACTCCCGGATGTCATCGGCCGTGATGGCGGCCTCGTGGCGCAGCTTCACCCAGGCCATCAGCTCCTCGCCGTAGCGCTCGTCGGGCACGCCGATCACTGACACCTCGGCGATGTTGGGATGGGTGTAGAGGAACTCCTCCACCTCGCGGGGGTAGATGTTCTCACCGCCCCGGATGACCAGGTCCTTGATGCGCCCGACGATGTTGACGTAGCCCTCGGCGTCCATGACGGCCAGGTCGCCGGTGTGCATCCAGCCGTCGCGGTCGATGGCTTCGGCGGTGCGTTCGGGTTCGTTCCAGTAGCCCTGCATCACCGAGTAGCCGCGGGTCAGCAACTCGCCCGAGGTGCCGCGCGGGACGCATTCCTGCGTGACCGGGTCGATGACCTGGATCTCCACGTGAGGATGGACGCGGCCGACCGTGGAGACCCGGGACTCGATGGAGTCGTCGTGGGTGCTCTGAGTGGACACCGGGGAGGTCTCGGTCATGCCGTAACAGATCGTCACCTCGCCCATGTGCATGTCGCTGACGACCCGCTTCATGACCTCCACCGGGCATGGTGATCCGGCCATGATCCCGGTGCGCAGACTCGACAGGTCGTACCCGGCGAAGTCCTCGTGTCCCAGAAGGGCGATGAACATCGTCGGTACGCCGTAGAGGCTGGTGCAGCGCTCGGCCTCGCAGGCCTCCAGCACCGCGGTGGCGCCGAAGGCCGCGCCCGGGATGACCATGCAGGCGCCGTGAGTGGTGCAGGCCAGGTTGCCCAGCACCATGCCGAAGCAGTGGTAGAACGGCACGGGGATGCAGACGCGGTCGGCGGGGGAGTAGCGGCAGCGCTCGCCGACGAAGAACCCGTTGTTCAGGATGTTGCGGTGGGTCAGCGTGGCACCCTTCGGGAAGCCGGTCGTGCCGCTGGTGTACTGGATGTTGATCGGGTCGTCGGCGTTGAGGCCGGCAGCGCGCTCGGCCAACCGGTCGGCGCCGACGGTGCCTGCCCGCTCCAACAGCTCGGACCAGTCGCCTGGGCCCATCTGGGCGTCGTCCAGCCAGATCACCCGCCGGGTGGGGACCCGGTCGGCCACCGCCCCGTAGAGGGCCTCGTAGTCCGAGGTGGCGTGCGTGCGGGCCGACACCAGCAGCGACACGCCGGACTGGCCGAGCGCGTACTCCAACTCCGCGGTGCGGTAGGCCGGGTTGATGTTCACCAAGATGGCGCCGATGGCCGCGGTGGCGTACTGCACCAGCACCCACTCGGCCCGATTCGGGCTCCAGATGCCCACCCGGTCACCCTGCTGGACTCCCAGCGCCATCAGCCCCCGGGCCACCTCGCCGACGGCCTCGAGGAACTCGCTGTAGCTGTAGCGCAACCCCTGGTGGCACGACACGAGCGCCTCGGCATCGGGATGGGCGTGCGCGGTGGCGGTGAGGTTGCCGTTGATCGTGTCGCTGAGGAGCGCCGGGGTGGTCTCACCCGCGGCGTGGGATGGGTTCATGCGCCGGTTCTCCTTGTGTCCGAAATCCTGGGGCCGCTGCCAGCGCGGCTCGCTCTCCTCAGATGGCCATGTAGTGGCGCTGCTGGTCGCGGTCGGCGGCGAGTTCGGCGGTGTCGACGGTTGCCACGAGTTCGCCCTTCACCATGATGTGCGCCCGCTCGGCCAGCCGGGCTGCGAAGTCCAGGTTCTGCTCCACGAGCACCAGGGCGATGCGCCGCTCGGCGCGGATGCGTGCGAGCACGGCGGCGATCTCGTCCAGGATCGAGGGTTGGATGCCTTCGGAGGGCTCGTCCAGCAGCAGCAGTCGGGGTTGAGTGGCGAGCGCCCGCGCCAGTGCCAGGAGTTGCTGCTGGCCGCCGCTGAGGCTTCCGCCCTTGCTGTTCGCCATGGCGCCGAGCGTGGGGAACCCCTCCAGCAGGCGTTCGGCGGTGGCGGCCGCGGCGGCGGGCCGCTGGGCCGCGGGTCCGACGCGCAGGTTCTCCTTCACGGTGAGGCCGGCGAAGATGCCCCGGCCCTGGGGCACGTGGCTCCCCCCCAGCCGTGCCCGCCGGAAGGCCGGCAACGACGAGACGTCGCGGCCGTCGAGCGTGATGCGACCGCTGTTCAGCGGGACCAGCCCGGCGATGCAGCGCAGCAGAGTGGACTTGCCCACGCCGTTGCGTCCCAGCACGGCCATGCATTCGCCGGCGGCCACCTCCAGGGTCACCGCGTGGAGCACCCGCACCGAGCCGTAGCCGGCCCTCACCTCAGCCAGCGTCAGCATCGGTTCGCCCGGTGGGTCCGTCCGCGCCGCGGCCCAGGTAGATGTTGAGCACTCGCTCGTCGCGGCTCAACTCCTCGAAGGTCCCCTGCGTGAACAGTCCGCCCATGTGCAGCACGCTGATGGGTGCGTCGAGCCGGCGCACGAACTCCATGTCGTGTTCGACCACCACGACGGTGGCGTGGCGGGCCAACTGTGCGATGAGCCGCTCGGTGCGCTCGGTCTCGTCCCGGGTCATGCCGGCGGTCGGCTCGTCCAGGAGGATCACCGAGGGGTTGGTGGCGAGCGCCATGCCGATCTCCAGCCACTGCCGCTGGCCGTG
>JAPONU010000026.1 GCA_026713745.1 bacterium | reverse complement strand
CCGAAGGCGTCGAGCGCGGACTCGACCTCGTCCTCGTCACTGACCGAGGCCCCCAGCGCCACCGCGCCGTCGATGCGCTCGGCGGTGGCCTGCGCTCCCGTGGCGTCGACGTCCAGGACCCCGACGCGGTAGCCCGCAGCTGCTGCGAGCCGGGCGATCTCGGCACCGATTCCGACGGCGCCACCGGTCACGAGAAGGGAACGGTCGGTCGTCATCGCTGCTCCTGGGTTCCGGTGAAGATGATGGGGTACGACGAGAAGTGCGGGCGCTTGGTATTGGGGTCCTGCACCGGGGGGTTCTGCGGGTCGGGCCGGCCGCCGGCGACGAGCGTGGCGGTGACCATCACCGCAACTGTTCCGTAGAGGTGATCATCGTCGGGCGTGCCGTCCCCGAGCAGCTCCATTCCGCCGTCCAGCTCGGCGCCGATGCAGGCGTGCGCCCCTGCGCCGAAGCTGAGGCCCCAGGCATTGGCACCCTCGGGAACGGCCCGGTGCGGGTTGAAGACCCCGGCGTCGGGCCCCCACACCTCCGGGTCGCGGTTCACCGTGGCGAGGTCGATGACGACCCTGCTGCCCTGGGGCAGTTCCGTGCCGTCGCGCAGGCTCACGGTGCGCAGCGGCTCGCGCCACGCCACCGGGCTCGCCGGGTTGAGGCGCAACGACTCGTGCACGCAGCGCTGGGCGAAGGCGGGATCCGTGGCCGCCCGCCCGAGGTCCCCGGGGTGCGACACGCCACGGCTGAAGAGTTCGTCCAGGGCGTGGGTGTAGGTGTCGGCGGTGCTGTGGGCCCCGGCCTGCAGGTAGAAGCAGATCTCCCGCTCGATCACCGCATCGGTGATGCCGAGGGCCTCCTGGTGGCGGAGCAACAGCGTCGCAACGTCGTGGGGAAGGTCCTGCTCGGCGAGTTGGCCGCGGGCCAGCCGGGCGAGCAACTCCCGCCGCCGGTCGAGGGACTCGGTCAGCATCTCGACCCGGAATGCCTGCAACTGCTCTCGCACTTCGGTCCGGACCTCATCGGGATCCCGGGTGGAGTGCGCCAGGGTCGCCCCGGCGCTGAAGGTGCCCACGAATTCCTCCAGCCTCGAGGTGTGGGCCACGTTGGCGGGGTCGTGGTCCACGCCCGCGATCGTGGCGGTGAGGCTGATGGCCGCCCGGTAGCCGAGCGCCCGCAAGTCGGCCCGTCCGGTTGCGACGTACGGTGCCAGGACCGCGTTGAGGGTCTCGCCCAGCACCCCGCGCTCCCAGTGGGCGAACACCTCCCGGCGGAACAGCCGGTTCTCCACGCGCCGGCGCCGCCGGTGGGCCTCGCCGTGCAGCACCAGCAGGCAGTCCTCCATGATGACGGCGCCCTCGTCGTACATGGCCTGGCGCAGGTCCTTGCTCCGGTAGGCCTCGCGAGCCTGCTGCCAGCCCGTCAGCACGATCGCGTCGGGTCCTCCGGTCAGGGGGCTCTGCACGTCAGACCTCCGTGTCGTCACCGGCGGCCTCGCGGCTCTCGCCGCCGAGTTCGCCGAGTTCGCCGAGTTCGCCGGCCAGTTGCCGCGCGGCGGCCGCCGGCGCCACCTGGCCGGCTGCGACCTGTGCGAACAGCGCCGCAGCCTGTTCGGGGGGATGTTCCACCAACTCGTCCACCCAGCGGTGCAGGTGGCGGCGCACCTCCTCGGCGACGTGACGGGCACGCCGGTCCGCTCCGGCGCTGGAGTTGCGCAGGTGGTGGCGATGGTCCTGCACGTGCTTGAAGAGTTCGTCGGCGCCGTCGCCGGTGGTGGCCACCGTGAGCGCCACCGGCGGCCTCCAGCCGTCGCGGTGCCCCAGATCCAGCATGTACTCCAGATCGCGCCGCGCGTCGGAGGCTCCGGCCCGGTCGGCCTTGTTGACGACGAAAATGTCGGCCATCTCCAGCAGTCCGGCCTTGTTGGCCTGCACGGCGTCTCCCCAGCCCGGGCTCACGGCCACGATCGTGGTGTCGGCGGTGCGGGCGATGTCCACCTCCACCTGCCCGATGCCGACGGTCTCCACGATGACCAGGTCGTGGCCGGTGGCGTCCAGCAGCCGCACCGCGGCCAGCGCGGCCAGGGCCAGCCCGCCGGACTGCCCGCGACTCGCCATGGAGCGCACGAACGGTCCGCCGGGTGCGGCGGCGCTGCTCATCCGCACCCTGTCGCCGAGAATGGCGCCGCCGGTCAGCGGCGAGGAGGGGTCGACCGCCAGGATGGCGACGCGCCAACCGTCTTCGGTGGCGACCTGCGCCAGGCGGTCGGTGAGGGTGGACTTGCCGACCCCGGGCGCCCCGGTGATGCCCACCACGTGTGCGCCGCCGGCGAGCGGCAAGGCGGAGACGGCCACCGCGTCGGCAGCCGACCCACCCCTCTCGGTGTAGGTGAGCAGCCGACCGAGCGCCCGGCGGTCGCCGTCGCGGGCGCGCTCGAACAGGGCACCTACGTCGCCGGGTGCGTGGTGGGGCTCGTCGTGGGTCGCCGGCACGGCGTGGGGGGGTTCGGGACTCGCCGCCGGCTCGGCGGTCATGGGTGGCCGGCTGCGGCCGCCCGCACCGTGTGGGCAACCTCGGTCGCCGAGGCTCCCGGGCCCAACACGGCGAACACGCCGGCGGTTTGCAGCCGTTCGAGATCCAACTCGGGCACGATCCCGCCCACCACGACCGGGGTGTCCAGCCCGGCGGCGCGCACGGCGCGCACCATGCGGGGTGCCAGCGTGAGGTGACCGCCGTTGTGGATCGAGAGGCCGATCACGTCGGCGTCCTCCTGCTCGACTGCGAGCAGGATCGATTCGGCCGTCTGGCGCAAACCCAGGTAGATGACCTCCAGGCCGGCGTCGCGCAGCATGCGGGCCACGACCTTCAGGCCCCGGTCGTGGCCGTCGAGCCCCAGCTTGGCCAGCACTACCCGCACCGGCTGGGTGTGCTGCGGGTCGCGCTCGGCGTCGGGGCCTGCAGCGCCGCCGGCCGGGTCGCTCATACGACCGCGGGTTCCGTGTAGGTGCCGAAGACACCCTCGAGGGCGTTCACGATCTCGCCCTCGGTGGCCTCGACGCGCACGCACTCGATGATGGGCTCCATGAGGTTGATCGTCGGATCGGCGGCGTCTGCGGCCAGCTTCTCGAGGGCGACCACGACGGCGCCGGAGTCACGCCGCTGCTTCACCTCGGCCAGTCGCGCCAGCTGCAGGTCCTCCACGTCCTCGTCGATGCGGAGGGTGGGCGTGTCGCTGTCATCGCTTTCGGTGTGGGCGTTGACACCCACGATGATGCGCCGCCCCGCGTTGACCTCCCGCTCGAAGCGGTAGGCGCTGTCGGCGATCTCGCCCACGAAGTAGCCGTTGGCGATGCCCTCGTAGACGCCCTCCAGGATCGAGCCCTCGCCCAGCTTGTCCAGATGGTCGAACACCTCGGTGGCCCTGCGCTCCATCTCGTCGGTCATCCACTCCACGTACGCGGAGCCGCCGAGGGGGTCGGCCACGTTGGCGGCGCCGGTCTCGTGCGCGATCACCTGCTGGGTCCGCAGGGCGATCCGCGCCGCCTGCTCGGTCGGCAGGGCGAGCGCCTCGTCGTAGCTGTCGGTGTGCAGGCTCTGCGTGCCACCGAGCACCGCTGCGAGCGCCTGGGTGGCGACGCGGGCGATGTTCACCTCGGGTTGCTGCGCGGTGAGCGACACGCCGGCCGTCTGGGTGTGGAACCGCAGTTGCAGCGACCGCTCCTGTTTGGCGCCGTAGCGGTCGCGCATCCAGTGCGCCCAGATCCGCCGGGCGGCGCGGTACTTGCCGATCTCCTCGAAGAAATCGATGTGGCTGTTGAAGAAGAACGACAGGCGGCCCGCGAAGTCGTCGATGTCCAGCCCGGCGGCCATCGCCGCCTCCACGTAGGCGAATCCGTTGGCGAGGGTGAAGGCCAGTTCCTGGGCAGCCGTGGATCCGGCCTCGCGGATGTGGTAGCCGCTGATCGAGGTGGGATGCCAGCGCGGCATTTCGGCCGTGGTGAACGCGATGAGGTCGGTCACGAGCCGTACCGAGGGCCGGGGCGGGAAGATGTACTCCTTCTGCGCCTGGTACTCCTTCAGGATGTCGTTCTGGATGGTGCCGCTGAGCCGGCCGCGTTCGGTGCCGCCGCGCTCGCCGGTCACGATGTACATGGCCATCAGGATGTTGGCGGGGCCGTTGATGGTCATCGAGGTGCTCACGTCGCCCAGGTCGATACCCGCGAACAGGTCCTCCACGTCGGCCACGGTGTCCACCGCCACGCCGGCCCGGCCCACCTCGCCGACCGCCCACGGGTCGTCGGAGTCGCGCCCCATGAGCGTGGGCATGTCGAAGGCCGTCGACAATCCGGTGCCTCCGGCTTCGAGCAGCTTCTTGAAGCGCCGGTTGGTGTCGGCGGCCGTGCCCATGCCGGCGAAGAGCCGCATCGTCCACAGACGGGATCGGTACATCGACGGGTAGATGCCCCGCGTGTACGGGTACTGGCCGGGATAGGGGGGATCGCCGTGCACCGCCGCCACCGGCACGCCGGACATGGTCTCAAAGGTGCCGTCGCGCACCGGTGCGGCTTCGAAGGCCGCCCGCCACTGCGCCTCGGCCTCGGCGCGCGCCGCGTTCTCGTCGCCGTGCGCTTCGGCCCCTGGCGGGGAATGGTTGTCAGGGGTGCTCATAACTGACTCTGCGCCGGGCGGCCCGGCCCGCCCGAGGTGCGCCCATCCGCTCCACGCACGATATCCGCGGACCGGTTGCGCTTGCCTCTCGCTAATCCTGCCGGGGGCTCGCCCCGCTGTGTACGGTTTGGTGCCGTACTACAATCTAGCGCCGATCTGCCAACCTAACAGTTGTTTGAGGAGCGGCCACATGCCCGAGGGCACCAACAAGACCCCCAAGCCTTCCAAGCGCCGCCGGCAGGAAGTCATGGATGTGGCAGCGCAGATCTTCAACGACAAGGGCTACGAGGCAACCTCCATTCAGGAAATCGCCGAAGAGGTGGGGATCCTCAAGGGCAGCCTCTACTACTACATCGACACCAAGGAGGATCTGCTCTTCGGTGTCATCCAAGAGGCCTATGACGCGGCGCTCGGCGTCATCGAGGAACTCGACCAGCATGACGGCAGCGCGCTCGAGATGATCGAGGCGCTCGTCCGGAGGCACGCTGAGGTCTTCGCCGCCACGCGCCTGCAGTCCTCGGTCTTCTTCAGGGAGTTCCGGGCGCTCTCCGAGGTGCGCCAGAAGACGATCCGCGAGGCGGCTGATGTCTACAACAGGTTCGTCGTGTCGCAGATCCGCCGCGGCCAGCGCTCCGGTGAGATCAAGCCCGAGATAAACGCCCGGCTTGCCGCCATCGGCATCATCGGCATGATGAACTCCATGGCGTTCTGGTACAGACCCGAGGGTCCGGCCACCGCCGCGCAGATCGGCCGGGAGTTCAGCCGGCTGGTGGTCGGCGGCCTGCAGAACTGACTCGCCGAGCGGCCCGTACCGCCGAGGTGCCGGGACTGCTCGACGAGAGCGGGTTCCGGCGCGGGTGACCCGGCGCGGGTGGCTCGGGCCGGCGGCACCGGAGGGGTTCAGGCGCCGGCGACGGGGTCGGTCTTGATGGTGACCGAGCGGATGCTGGCGTCGCCCTTGGGGGTCTCGCCCCGCAGCGGCAGCGCGGCGAAGGCGTGCACGGCCTCCATGCCGGCGGTGACCTGGCCGAAGATGGTGTAGCTGTGGGGCAGGTTCACGCTCCCCAGGCAGATGAAGAACTGCGACCCGTTGGTGTTGGGGCCGGCGTTCGCCATGGCGAGCGTTCCCTCGCGGTACTGGCCGCGCCCCTCGAGTTCGTCGGCGAAGCGGTAGCCGGGCCCGCCCCGGCCGGTGCCGGTGGGATCGCCGGCCTGCACGACGAATCCCGGGACGACCCGGTGCACCGGGCAGTTGTCGTAGTAGCCCTGCTGCGCCAGGAAGACGAAATTGTTGACAGCCAGCGGCGAGCGCTCGGCTTGGAGGTCCAGTTCGATGCCGCCGCAGGTCGTGTCGAGCGTCGCCGAGTAGCGCAACTTGGGATCGAGTGCCATTGCCGGGTGTTCTGACCACTGCACAGCCGGCACTCTACCGGGACGAGCAACGCCGCAGCCCCAGGTGGCTCAAGGCCCCGGCCGGTGGCGGCCCTCTTCGTCGTTCCGGACCCCGCTCCGGCACGTCGCCGGCGTGTCACGGCCGGGGGTGCTCCTCTTCGTCGCCGGCTCGGCGCCCGGTGGACCCCTGATCGTCGTGGTTCCGGCGGGCCGGCGTGCGGGCCCGGCGCCCCTGCCCGCCGGTCGCCGGGCAGGGTCGTAGTCTGGCGACATGGCGGACGCGCTGGATGTGACAGCAGCCGGCCCCGCCGACGGCACGGGTCCCGCGCCCCCGATGCCCTCCTCGGACCGGAGCGATCCCGTGACCGGCCGCGACGCCGGGGAAATCCAGCGGCGCACCCTCGCGGTGCTGATGGTGGTCGTGGCGATGGGTGGGGCCGGCGCGGGCGGCGCCTTCAGTCTCGTGTCGGTGCTTGCGAACGAGATCACCGGCAGCGAACTGCTGAGCGGCATCGCCGCTGCCGGCATGGCCACCGGCGCGGCGATCGCCGCTGTGCCGCTGGCCAAGCTGATGGCCCGCAGCGGCCGCCGGGTGGGACTGCGTGGTGGTTATCTGGTGGCTCTCGCCGGGGCATTGCTGACGCTGACCGGCGGCCTTACAGGCGTCTTCCCGCTCGTCGTGGTCGGGATGCTGGGCGTCGGCACCGGTACCGCCTGCGGGCTCGCCGCCCGCTTCGCGGTGGTCGATCTGGCGGCGCCGGCCGACCGGGCCCGGACGATCGGGCTGCTGGTGGGGGCCACGACGGCGGGCGCCATAGCCGGACCGACGCTGGCGACCGGCCCGGCAACCTCTGTCGCCACGTCGGTGGGTCTGGACGAGTTGGCCGGCCCGTTCCTGTTCGCGGCGGTTGCGTTCGCGCTGGCCGCGCTGATCCTGGACCGGGGGCTGCACCCCGATCCGTTGCTGGTGGCGCGCCGCCTCGGCGGCGGTTCCGGGGCGGCGCCGGGCAGAGCCGGCCTGGTCCGCTCGCTCGGGCTGATCGCCCGGTCGCCTGCTGCCCGTCTGGCTACCGTCGCGATGATGGTGGGGCAGGGGGTCATGGTCTCGACGATGGTGATGGCGCCGCTGCACATGACCGATGGCGACCAGACGATTCGGGTCATCGGATTCGTCATCTCGACCCACATCGTGGGCATGTACGCCCTGGCGCCCCTGGTGGGATGGGCGACCGGGCGGCTCGGGCCGACTCCCATGATCGTTGCCGGTGGCGTGATCAGCTTTCTGGGTGCGGAGATATCGGCGCACACGCCACCCGAGGTGGCCTGGGGCATGTTCGCCGGGATGTTCGGCGTGGGGCTCGGCTGGAACTGCTGCCTCGTGGCGGGCACGGCCCTGTTCACCTCCGCCGTGCCGGCCGAGGACCGCGTGCCGGTGCAGGGTGCGGCCGATCTGCTGATGAGCGCCACCGGCGGCGCCGGCGGCATCATCGGCGGGGCTGTGGTGGTGTGGCAGGACTTTCAGTTCCTCAGCCACTACAGCGGCCTGTTCGGCGCTGTGCTGGCCGGCGTGGCGACGCTGGCGTACTTCGGGCGCACCCCCGGGATCTCCCGGCGGGTGGTGCCGAACCAGCGGTAGCAGCAGCCCGCGGACTCCGGTGTTTCCCCGGTGCCCGGTGGGTGGCGGCCCGGTTGGTGCTGTGGTGTCCGGCGTGCGGAGACCCGTTCGGGCGTTCGGACTGCTGCTGGCCCTCGCCACGGCCACCGCTGCCTGCGGGGACAGCCCGGCGGAGGTCGCTTCGGTGCAGGGCGCCGCCGCCTCCGTGGACTTGGGCGCCTTCGACGGCACGGTCCGCATCGGCGCCGCGCTCAGCGAGACCGGCAAGTTCGCCGTTGAGGGCAAGGACTCGCGCCAGGGCTACGACACCTGGGCTCGCTGGGTGAACGAGGACTACGGCGGCATCCGGATCGCCGGCGGTCGTTACGCCGCCGAGATCGTCTACTACGACGACGAGTCCGACGCCGACACCGCCGCCAACCTGGTCCAGAGGCTGATCGACACCGATGAGGTGGACTTCCTGCTGGGGCCGTACTCCAGCGGACTCACGACAGGCACCAGCGCCATCGCCGAGGCCAACGACGTGATCATGGTGGAGGGCAACGGAACCTCCGACACCATGTTCGAGCGCGGCTTCCAGAATCTGTTCCTGGTCGCCACGGTTGCCGGCGACTACACCCGCTCGGCCATCGAGGCGCTCGCGGCCCGGGGGGCTGTGACGGCGGTGATTGCGCACGAGGACACGACGTTCCCGACGGCGGTCGCGGTGGGGGCGCGGCGGCACCTCGAGGCGGCGGGCATCGAGGTGCTTGCCATCGAGACCTACCCGAAGGACATCCAGGACGTGTCGGCCATCATGACGAAGTTCCGGAACCTGGATCCCGACGTGTTCCTGGGCGGCGGCCACTACAACGACGCCGTGCTGTTCGTGAACGCCGCCGACGAGTTGGGCTTCGAGCCCGACGCCATGTTGATCACCGTGGGCCCGTCGAATCCCAGGCTGGTCGACCAACTCGACGACGACGTCGACGGCGTGCTCGGCCCCACCCAGTGGGAGGCCACCATGGCCTACGAGGGGGACTGGTTCGGCAGCGCCGCCGACTACGCGGCGTACTATCAGCGGCTCTGGGGCGAACCGCCGGTGTACCAGGCTGCCAGCGCCACCGCCGCGGCCCTGGCCCTGCACCTCGCCATCGAGTCGGCGGGCAGCACCGACACCGACGCGGTGCGGCGGGCGCTGCGCTCTCTGCAGGCGGACACCTTCTACGGTCCCATAGCCTTCGACGAGCGCGGCGTGAATGTCGCCAAGCCCATGGGCACGATCCAGGTGCAGGACGGCCGGATCCTCGTCGTGGCCCCCGACGCCGCCGCAGTCGCCGGCCTGGTCTACCCCCGTGGCTGAGGGCGCTTCCCGGGCCGTTGCCGTGAGGGCGCTGCTGTGAGCTACTTCGCGCAGGCGTTGATCAACGGCATCGCCCTGGGGGGCATGTACACGATCCTTGTTCTCGGCTTCTCGGTCATCTGGGGCGTGATGGGCGTCATCAACCTCGCCCACGGCGAGTTCGTGATGGTGGGGGCGTACCTGGCCTGGATGGCGAGCGACTTCTGGGACGTGGACCCGTTCGTCTCGGCGCCGGCGGTCTTCGGTGTGATGGTGCTGTTCGGCTACCTGGTGCAGCGGGTGCTGGTGAACCGGGTGATCAACCGGTCGGCGCTGGTGTCGCTGCTGGTGATGTTCGGCGTCTCGATCATCCTGCAGAGCATCATGAAGATCGCCTTCTCGGCGGACTTCCGCCTCGCCAACACCGACCTGGACGGTGCCTGGAGGCTGACCGACCGGTTGACGATCCCCGTCACCCGGTTCTGGGTGCTTGTCGTGGCCGTGGGGGTCACGGCTGCGCTGAGCCTGTTCCTGGGGCGCAGCAGGCTGGGCAAGAGCATCCGCGCCGCCGCCCAGAACCGTGAGGCGGCGCGCATCGTGGGTGTCGACATCTCCAAGGTCTACGCCGTCACGTTCGCCCTCTGCATCGGCCTCACCGGTGTGGCGGGCGCCCTGGTCAGCCCGCTGCTGGCGGTCCAGCCGTTCCAGGGCCCGCCGCTGACCCTCAAGGCGTTCGCCATCACCGCCGTGGCGGGCCTCGGATCGGTGCGGGGCGCTCTCGGCGGCGCCATGGTGCTGGGCCTCGTCGAGGCGATGCTGGCGCTGTACGTGGATCGCATCGGCACCAACCTGGCAGTGGTGGCATCGTTCGTGCTGCTGGTGGCGGCCCTGGTATTGCGGCCCCAGGGCATCTTCAAGGGCTTGCGTCACGTGGACGCCACGAGCACATGAGCCGGGAACCGAGCGACGTGGCGGCGGTCAGCGGCGTGTCGGGCCTCTTGAGCGCGGAGAGCGGGCTGTGAGTGCTCAGGCGGGCGGTGCACTCCGTGGGGGCCGGCTGCTGAGGGTGGTCGGTGGCCTGGTCGGGCTGGTGGTCTTGGTGGTGTTGGCGGTGTTGCCCCTGCTGTCCGGTACGTCGAATGCCACGCTGCTGACGCTGACGCTGATGCTCACCAGCATCGGCGTGGCGGTGAACTGGAACCTCACCGGCGGCTTCACGGGCTATGTGGACTTCGGCCACGCCGTGTGGTTCGGCATCGGCGCCTACGCCACGGCGATCCTGATCTCGCTGCAACCCAACGGGCCGCAGGTGGGCTGGCATCCCGTGCCGGCCATCGTGGTGGGGGCGCTGGTGGCCGGCGTGCTGGCTGCCGCCATCGGCCGTGCCACCATGCGGCTGAAGGGGCCCTACTTCTCGATTGCGATGTTGGGCACGTTCGTGGCGGTCCGCGAGATCGTGCGTGTGTGGAGCCCGCTGACCGGTGGCGGCGTGGGCCTGACGCTGCCGCCGTACCTCAACCGGCAGTTGTTCTACTACGTGGAGTTGGCGCTGGTGGTGCTGCTGGTGTCCTTCACATGGTGGCTGCGCCGCACCCGTTTCGGCGCCGCGTTGGTGGCGATCCGCGAGGACGAGATCGGCGCCGAGACCCGCGGCATCGACACCACGCGCCTCAAGACGGCGATCTTCAGCTTCGCCGGTCTCTCGACGGGGCTGTTCGGCGCCCTGTGGGCCTACCAGAACACGTTCGTGGACCCCGACATCGCCTTCGTGGAGGTGCGCACCATCGACGCCGTCATGGGGACGATGCTGGGCGGTCTGGGCACCGTCGCCGGCCCCGTGCTGGGCGCGGCTGCCCTGTACTGGCTGCGCGAGGTGCTGTGGGCCAACCTGCTGGACTACCACCTGCTGACCCAGGGTGTGCTGCTGATCGTGGTCGTGCTGTTCGTGCCGCGGGGACTGGTGGGGCTGGTCGACCGGCGGGGCGCGTCCCTGGCCGAGGTCTGGGGCTGGAAGGGTCGCCGGAGGGGCGGGGGAGCGGCGGACCGCCTCACCGAGGAAGGGCTCGGCGATTCCGCCGCCGCGGGACCCGCCGGCGGCGACCGGGACGGTCCGGCGCAGGCACGGGCCGGAAGTGAACCAGGGTCCGGCGCTCAGGGTGAGACCGCAGCAGGCGGCGACGCGGAGACGGAGGCTCTCTCGTGACAGTGTTGCTGGAGGCCCGCGGCGTCATCAAACGCTTCGGCGGCCTCACTGCCGTGGATGGCGTCGACATCAGCGTCGCGGCCGGCAAGATGGTCGGCCTCATCGGCCCCAACGGCAGCGGCAAGACGACGCTGTTCGACTGTTTGAGCAGGGTGCAGGCCGTAGACGCCGGCCTGATCCGCTTCTGCGGGACCGACATCACCGGGCGCCGAGCCCACGACGTGGCGCGCATGGGCATGTCGCGCACCTTCCAGATCATCCGCGTGTACCGGGACCTGTCGGTGGCCGAGAACATGCACCTCAGCCTCCAGTGGGGTGCGCTGGGCTTGCCGGGGCTGTTCGCCCGTACCGATGCCGCCACGCGCCGCCGGGCCGACGAGTTGCTGGATTTCTTGCTCTTGAGCCGGCTGCGCCACGAGCGGGCGGGGAATCTCTCGGGCGGCCAGCGTCGGCTGCTGGAGATCGGCATGTCGCTGATGAGCGAACCGCGGCTGGTGCTGCTGGACGAGGCCACCTCCGGGGTGAACCCCACGCTGGTGGCCGACATCGCCGACCGGATACGCGCTGTGAACGCCGAGCAACAGGTGGCGTTCCTGCTGGTGGAGCACAACGTGCAGTTCGTGGCGGATCTCTGCGAGCGCGTCGTCGTGCTGGATCAGGGTGCCGTGCTGGCCGAGGGCACGCCCGGGGAGGTTACGCAGGACCCGGCGGTGATCGAGGCCTACTTCGGCGACCCCGGCGGCGGTGCCGAGCCAGATGGTGAAGCCGATCCCGCCGAGTCCGCGCCGAGAACGGGGGAGTCCGCCAGCAGCACGGAGGGCCCTGCATCATGACCCGGGAGGTTGTCTGCGGGGGGGACCGGATGTTGACCGGTCGCGCCGCTGGCCGGCGCCCCGCGGGTCACGTCGTGGCTGCCGAGCCCACCGGCGGCGAGGGGGCCGGCTCGTGACCGGCCGACCCGACTCCGCGACTCACCGAACCGGCACGACCGGCATGCCGCTGCTGCAGGTTCAGGACGTGCGGGCCGGCTACTTCCCCGGCCACGACATCCTCACCGGCGTCGACCTCCAGGTGCGCTCCGGCGAGATCGTCTGTGTGATCGGGCCCAACGGCGCCGGCAAGTCCACGGTCTTCAAGGCGGTGTACGGGCTGGTGCCGGTGCGCGCGGGCCAAGTGCTCTGCGACGGGCGCGACATCACCAACATCTCCCCCCAGGACGCCCTGCACGTCGCCGGGATCACTATCGTGCCGCAGTCGCGCAGCATTTTCGAGCAGATGACGGTGCACGAGAACCTCGAGATGGGCATGATCACCGAGCGCAACAAGGCACGGGTGCGGCAGCGCATCGACTACGTGTACGGCCTCTTCCCCCGCCTCGCCGAGCGCTCCCGCCAGTCGGCCGGCACGATGTCCGGCGGTGAGCAGCGAATGCTCGAGATCGGCCGCGCCCTCATGCACGAGCCCCGCCTGGTGCTGATGGACGAGCCGTCGGCCGGCCTGGCCCCCATCATCACCCGCCAGATCTTCGCCGCCATCCGCCGCCTCAACCGCGAGATCGGCCTCACGGTCCTGATGATCGAGCAGAACGCCCGCGGGGGCCTCGAAGCCAGCCACCGCGGCTACGTCATCGAGATGGGCCGCATTACCCACCACGGCCCAGCCGCAGCGCTGCTGGCCGACGCCCAAGTCCGCAGAGCCTTCCTCGGCGCCCGCTGAACGCCGTCTGCCCGCCGTACCAGCGAGGTGGGCCGGCTAGTTTCGAAGTATGCGGTCGCTAAGCGACTACCTCGATCTCACTGCCGAGCAGGCCCGGTCTGAATGGGGGCAGATCCTGCGTCGGCAGCCACGGTCTCGCCAGGAACCGTTCACACCCGTGGAGGCAATCCTCTGCTATGGGCTGTTCTTCGTCGTCGATCCGCACCGGTACGGAGGCGGACGGATGGATCAAGCTCCGCCGATTGTCCACGGCTTGGCCCGCTTATTTGTCCGATCGCCGGCGTCGATCACCATCAAGATGAAGAACCTGGACGGTTCCATCAAGAACGCCGGCCAACACGAGTGGCGGTTCTTCGCCGAGATGGCGGCAGACAGCAGTCGGTTCGCAGTGCTCTACAACCGCGTGCTCTTGGCGGCGCGCGACATGGGAGTCGGCCCGGATGCGCTTCCCGATTTCCTGGCGCTGGAGGGAGTCGACAATTTCGACCTACTTGGTCAGGAGGAACTTCTGGGCCAGCGGACGTTTGACGCCGTTGTGGGGGTGCAAGCCGCCAAGAAGAGAGTTCGATCCCTTGCGGGAGACGTCGAGACGATGCGGATTGCGGAGCAGTCCGTTCGCTTGGGCCAGCACAGGTTCGCGGCCTCAGTTCTTGAGAACTACGCGCACAGCTGCGCGTTCTGCGGGTTCGCGCCCCGATCGCTGCCGAAGCACAAGCTGCTCGTGGCTTCGCACATCAAGCCCTGGGCAGATTCCGACGACCTCGAGCGCCTCGACCCGCGAAACGGCGTTGTGGCCTGTCCCACGCACGACGCTGCTTTCGACACCGGGCTGATCACGGTCAACGGTGGGCTTCGTGTCCATCGAGCGCCGCGCCTCGAGGAGAGTTCTCGAACCGACCCTGGTGTCGATCGCTATTTCGGCCATGTACTACACCCAACGCTCGTGGTGCCAACCGGAGGGTCACCGCCCGGCGACTCCTATCTCACCTGGCATCGCGAGCACGTCTACCGAGGCACGTTCGACGGTTGAGCGGTCCGGATCGCCGGACCACGCGCGAGCTCAGCTGTGTGCGCGGCGATTCAAGGAGCCAGTTGGGTGATCGGGACGACGGAGACGCCGTCGGGGCGGTCGTAGGCGTATCCGACCGCTGTCACGACCACAAGCCGGGATGGTTCGCCGATCCGGCGGTCGTCAATCCTGTCCCTCAGCCCGAGCAGGGCCTGGGCGCCTGCTTCGACGAGAGTCTCGCCGCCGAGCTTGACCTCGACGGCGATCCAGGCTCCGTCGCGGCGTTGCAGCACTGCATCGACCTCCAAGCCGCTGTCGTCCCGGAAGTAGGAGATCGGGCGACAACCGCATGCTTCTGCGTAGATCCGCAGGTCGCGCACCGCCAGCGTTTCGAAGAGCATCCCCAGGGATCGGGCGTCGGCAGCGAAGCGGGAGGGGCTGGCCTCGAGGGCGGCGACCATGAGCGCCGGGTCGGCGAGATAGCGCTTCACCGGCCTGCGTAGCGGGGTCCGGCTTCGCAGATGCGGCGTCCACGCCGGGGATTCCTCGACCACGAACAGCCGCAGCAGGGCGTCCAGGTAGGCGCCGACGGTGCGGCCGTCCACGGGGCGCTCGGGGTCGATGTCGCGCCCGAGACTCCTCTTCGAGATGCCTGTTCCGGCATTGCGGCCCAGCGATAGCAGCAGGCGTGACACACCGACCGGGTCGCGCTTCCTGTCGTCGAGTCGCGGGACGTCGGTGCGCACGATCTCTGCGAGATAGCTCCGCATATGGCGTTGCGCCGCGTCCGGGGTGAGGCCGACGACCGGTGGCCAGCCGCCCCGGCAGGCGAGCATCACGATGTCGTCGAGATCGTGCCCGGAACGTGCGAATCCCACCTCGGCGCCGTCGAGCAGCGCCCCCACTGAGACCCGACCGGCTGAGTCGCCGGATTCGTACAGCGACATCGGCCGCAGGCGAACGCGGCTGACGCGGCCGGCGCCGGAATGGCGGGTCGTGTCGTCGGGCGGGCGGGCCGACCCTGTGAGCAGGAACTGCCCCATCCGCCCGCGTTCGTCGCAGGCATGTCGCATGGTGTTCCAGAGGTGCGGTGCCGACTGCCACTCGTCCAGCAGGCGCGGCGTCGTACCTTCGAGGACTCCGCGAGGGTTGATCTCGGAGACCTGTCGTGTGTCGGGATCGTCGAGTTGTGCTTGCGAGCGGGCGAAACGGCGACCGAGCCAGGTCTTGCCGCAGCCACGGGGTCCTTCGATGAGAACGGCCGGGGTGGCCTGCAGGCACGCCTCAACCTCGCCTTCGGCGGTCCGCGGTAGGTATCCGTCCGGTGTCAGTAGCATCCGTTCGTTCCTCTCCGGCCCCAGTGTATCGATTCTGACGGCTCGAATGTATCAATTCCGACGATTCTGATGTATCGATGCCGACGAGTCTGTTGTATCGATTCTGGGCGTCCGGCGGTTGTCGAGGGGGCGCGGGGCCGCGCCGGTCGGACTTGATGCGGCCGTTGGAGGATCGGGTCCGGGAGTGTGCCGGGCGGTCCGCTGCGGGCGGGTATCGCCGGTCTCGGTCGGCGGTTGCTAGCCCAGGACGTTGACCGGGGCGTCGGTGTCGAGGGGGCGGTTGCGGCTGAATGTGCCCAGGTCGATGGGTAGTCCGAGGTGGGGGCCCTCGACGACCAGCGGGTCGGCGTCGTGGTCCAAGCCGGCCTCCACCTCGGTGATCAGCTCCGCCATGCAGTGGGCGGCGATGGCGGCGTTCTTGAACTGGTTACCGCTGGTGCCGATCGCCACGTAGAAGCCGTCGAGGTCGGTGCGGTCGTAGACCGGCAGCCAGTCCTCGGTCACGTCGTAGACGCCGACGACGCCCCGGTGCTCGTGCGGTAGCCCGAGATTGCGGATCCGCCGGGCGCCCCGCAGCACCTGGGTCTCGAACTCGGTGCGGGTCGTCGTCAACGGCACCGTGTCGGGGTCCTCGACCCACTCGAGTTCGTCGCAGGCGGCCTCCACGCTGCCGATCAGGATGTTGTTGGGGCGCTCGGGGCGCAGGTAGAAGCCGCAGTCCAGATCACCCATGACGCAGCCGGCCTCGTCGAAGTCCAGCCCCTCGGGCCCGGGGACCACGTACACCTCGCGGCGCATCGGCCGGGTGGAGATCGCAGCGGTGCCTTCGAGTCCGGCCAGGCGGTTGATGTGCGACGAGTGCGGACCCGCCACGTTCACCACGACGGGGGCGCGCACCTCGGTCCCGTCGTCGAGCGCCACGCCCGCCACCCGGTCGCCCTCCCGCAGCACGCCGGTGACGGTGCGGCCGTAGAGGAACGTGCCGCCACCGGCCGCCGCGGCGTCGGCCAGGTTGCGCGCCGCCAGCATCGGATCGGTCACGTAGCCCCCCTCGGGCATCCAGATGGCGCCGTCCACGAACCCGGTCGGGTCGGCCCAGAAGCGCTCGTCGTCCATCCGGGTGGGTGGGCCGAATCGGTGGGTGTCGAGGTATGGGAACCGGCGTTCGAGTTCGTGGCGGTCCAAGTCCTCGTACGGCACCCGGAGTGCCTCGAAGTGCTCGATGGCCCGCTCGTGGTTGGAGCCCGGGACCTTCAACAGCAGCATCCCGCACTGCACGAACTCCGGCACCGGCGCCCCGTCCGGCGCCGCCACGTGTTCCCGCCACCGCAGCCAGTAACCCAGCCCCTCGACGGCCATGGCCACCCCGGCCCGGGTGGAGTAGTTGAAGCGCACCACCCCACTGGAGGCGCTCGTGGACCCCTGCCCGGCGCCCGGCAGCCGCTCCGTGCTCACTGTCGCCAGGCCGCGACGCGAGAGCTCAAGGGCGACCCCGGCGCCGATCACCCCGGCGCCGATCACCACGGCGTCAGCACCCTGGACGCTCATCGGACGATCCACTCCGCCGGGCCGCGCCGGTCGCTCACCGCCGTCAGGCGCGCTGGCCTGCGGGCAGGTCTCGCGTTCCCGCCCGAGCCGGCGGCTGCTTCTCCGTTCACCGCCCGGACGGTAGTTGCCGCCCGCAGCCGGGAGTGTCGCAGCGGATCCCTACAGTTGCGGGCGTGACTGTGTCGGTGCGGTTGACGCCGTACGGTGCGCCGGCCCTCGAGGCGCTGTGCGAGGTGGTCGAGGCCGCGCGCGCCGAGGCGGGCCACTTCCTGGCGCCGGTGACCGTGGTGGTGGGGGACCACCGCCTGGCGATCGTCACGCGGCGGGCGCTGGCCCGGCGGAGGCTCATCGGGGTGTACTGCGTCACCCTGAGAGAGCTGGCGGAGCGGCTGTGTGGCGAGGCGTTGGCGGACCAGGGGCGGCGGCCCGCCTCGGCTGCGGTGCTGGCGGCCGCCGTACGGCAGGTGCTGCAGACGCCTGCTGCGGGCTCCTTCGGGGAGGTCCGCGACCACCTTGCGACCGAACGCGCCCTCGTCGATACGCATCGGACGCTTCGCGAACTGAACGATGGCCAGATGGGCGCCCTGGCGAAGTCCTCGCCGCGGGCCGCCGAACTCGTGGCCATCAGCCGGCGGGTGCAGCGGCGCCTCGCCGCGGGGGGCTTCCACGACGAGCGCGATCTCCTGGAGGGGGCCACGGAGCTGGTCAGCGGCGCAGACACGCCTGTGTCGCCGGAGCTGCCGGGCGAGCAGGCCGGCCCCGACGGCGGTTCCTCCGGCGGGACGAGCGGCCCGGCTGCCGGGTCACCGTCTCCGGTTGACGCCAGGTTCGCGGCGACGCTCGCCGGGCTGGGTCCGATCGTGCTGCACCTGCCGCAGCGGCTGGGCTCGGCGGCGCTGGACCTGCTGGCGGCGCTGGCCTCTGCCGGCGACGGGTTCACTGTCGTGGCCGGCAGCTGCGGGGACAGCGATTCCGACGCTCCGGTGGCCGCCGCCGTGCGGCATCTCGCGGGAGCCGAGGCCTGGCAGCCTCCCGCTGTCCCGGCCCCTGTGCCAACCCGCGTCATCGCCGCTCCCGACGCCGACGAGGAGGTGCGCACGGTGCTGCGGGCGGTGGTGGAAGCGATGCAACGCGAGGTGCCGCTGGAGCGAATGGCGGTGCTCTACGGGCGCACGGAGCCCTACGCCCGCCTACTGACGGACCAGTTGCAGGCGGCGGGGCTGCCGTTCAGCGGGCCGTCGCCGCGCCCGTTGACCGAGAGCGTGCTCGGCCGGTTCCTGCTGGGGCTGCTCGGCCTGCCGGCACGGCGCTACAGCCGTCAGGACGTCATGGCCTGGCTGGCGGCGGCACCCATCCGCTCGGCGCTGGACACCGGCGGCGACGGCTCCTGGCGACCGGTGCCAGTGGCGGCCTGGGAGCGGATCAGCCGCCGCGCCGGGGTGATCGATGGCGCTGAGGAGTGGGGCCGCCGGATCGAGGCCTACCGCGACAACCGGCGAGCGGAGCTGGACCGGCTGGACGAGGAGAACGACTGGCGCCGCGCTCACATCGAGCGCGACCTTGCCACCGCCGATGGCCTGAGCCGCTTCATGGCCGACGTGCTGGCCCGCGGCGAGGCGGCGAGCGGGCTGGGTTCGTGGCGGCGACTCGCGGCGTGGGCCAAGCGGTCGGTGCGGGACCTCGTGGGCGGGGCCGAATGGCGGGAAGGCAACTGGCCGGCGCACGAGCGCGCTGCTGCCGAGCGCGTCGAGGCGTGCCTGGAGCGTCTCGGCGGCTTGGACCGCGTGGACCCGGCCCCGGACCTCCCGCGGTTCCGCCGTGCCCTCGAGGCCGAGCTGGCGGCCGGGCGGGGACGGCAGGGGCGCACCGGTCACGGTTTGCTGACCGGTTCGGTCGGCGCCGCGCTCGGTGCGGACCTGGAATGCGTCTGGGTGCTGGGGATGGCCGAGGGTGTCTTCCCCGGCCGGGCGCTCGAGGATCCGCTGCTCAGCGAGACCGAGCGGGCCGCGGTTCCCGAGGCGCTCGTGGCACCCGCGGCCCGCCTGGCCGATGATCAGCGCCGCTTCCTGGCTGCGCTGGCCGGGGCGTCGGGCGAGCGCACGCTGCTCTTCCCGCGCGGCGACCTGCGCCACACCGCCGACAGGCTGCCGTCCCGCTGGCTGCTGGCATCGGCACAGGGTCTGGCGGCCACCGCTGCCGGCGAGGCGGACCTGCTGGTTGCCGCCGGTGATCTGGGCAAGCTGCCCGCCGGCATCTTCAGCGACCTGCCCTCGCCCACCGCCGCCCTGCGGGCCTGCGCCTTCCCGCCGACGCGCCAGGAGTACATCCTGCGCCGGCTGCTGGACCACCGCGGCAACGGCCATGCGCTGGGAGAGCACCCGCTCGCCGCGCCCGGTGGGCCGCTGGGTCCCGCGGTGCGGATGCTGGCGGCGCGCCGCAGCAGCGCGTTCACACGCTTCGACGGGAACCTGGCCCACTGCGACATCAGCGACCCGGCCGGGGGCGGTCGGCCCGTCTCGGCCACACAGCTGGAGGCATGGGCGACCTGCCCGCACGGCTACTTCATGCGCTACATGCTCGGCGTCGAGCCCGTGGATCGGCCCGAAAGGGAACTGCGGATCTCGGCGCTGGAACGCGGCGATCTCATCCACGCGATCCTGGACCGGTTCCTCAGCGAGACGCTGGCGGCCGGCGCGCCCGACCCTGCCACCCGCTGGGGCGACGCCGAGCGCCGGCGCCTCACCGAGATCGCCGCCGAGGCGTTCGCCGAGCGCGAGGGGCAGGGGCGCGTCGGTCAGCGGATCTTCTGGGAGCCCGAGCGCAGCCGGATCGGCCGCGAACTGCTGGCGTTCCTCGACGCGGAGGAGAGGTGGCGCCGCGCCCAGGGATCGGTGCCGTGGGCCAGCGAGAAGGGCTTCGGCATTCCGCCCCGGCGGAGCGAGGAGTCGCTGCCCCCCGTCGAGGTGCCGCTGGGCGACGGCCGTACCATCCGCCTGCGCGGCGCGGTCGACCGCATCGATGTCACCGAGACGGGCGCCTTGGTGGTGATCGACTACAAGACGGGCCGCAGCAGCTTCTACCAGCGGCTCGGGGAGTCGCCGTGGGCGATCTATGCGGGCGCCGGCCGCAAGGGAGGCCCCAAGCGCGAGGCCCTGCCCAGGCTGCAACTCCCGCTGTATGCCCACGCGGCGCGACAGTTCGCCGGCCCGGACGCAGAGGTCGTGTCCGGGTACTGGTTCGTCACGTCAAGTGAGGACTTCCGCTGGCTGCCGCTGCCGCCGGAGGCGCCGGTCCGAGCAGAGATGCAGTGGACGCTGGCGAGCATCTGCGACGGGATCGCAGGCGGTGTGTTTCCCGCCTACCCGCGCCCGCGCAGCCACCCGTCGCACTGCGATTACTGCGACGCCGATCGCCACCGGGCCGGCGAGGTCGCCGCGCAGTTCCGCCGCAAGGCCCAGAACCCGCGTTTGCTGGCGTGGCTCCGGGTCGGAGCGCGGGAACTGCTGCCGATCAACGAGCGCCAACGCCTTGCCGGCGGGCCGCCCGCGGGCGAGCCGGCGGAAGACGATCCGGGGGGGTCCACGTGAGCCGGCCGGTGCGTGCAGGCGACGACTCCGATCCCGGCTCGGGTGCCCGTGACGGCGGCGACGCCGACGCCCGGGCCCGCCTGGCCGCGGCAGGGGACCTGGAGCGGGACCTTTTCCTGGAGGCCGGTGCGGGGACCGGCAAGACGACGGCACTGGTGGCGCGGATCATGGCGCTGATTCGCAGCGGCGTGGCGCTGTCCAACATCGCCGCCATCACCTTCACCGAGAAGGCCGCAGCGGAGTTGCGCGAGCGCCTCCGGCGGGATCTCGTGAGGGCGAGCCGCGAAGCCTCCGAGGACGAGGAGGAGATCCTGCGCCGCGCCCTGGACGACCTGGACGCCGCCGCAGTCTGCACGCTGCACTCCTTCGCGCAGCGGATCCTGCGCGAGCACACCACCGAGGCCGGCCTGCCGCCCCGGCTGGAGATGCTCGACGAGATCGGCGCGGACATGGAGTTCTCCGAGGGCTGGGAACGGTTCACCGAGGAGTTGCTGGCCGAGCCGCAGATGGAGCGAGCGCTGGTGCTGGGAGACGCCCTGGGGATGCGGGTGGCGAACCTCCGGAGCGTGGCCCGGCGCATGGCCGACAACTGGGATCTGGCCGCCGAGCGCATCCCCGCGCTCGCCGAGGTTCCCGAGGCGCCGCCGCTGGAGTTCGCCGACCTGGTCGTGCTGATGCGCGAACTGGCCGGCGAGAGCCGCTGGTGTTACGTCCCGCCGGACCGGTCCTCGGGGCTGCTACCCGGCGAGGCCGACGCCCTCTGCGAGGCCCTGGCGGATCTCGGCCGGCTGGCTGATCGCCTCGAGCGAGCGGACGAGTTGGAGGCCGTGGTGCTGCTCGAGGAGGCGGCTCGTGGACCGAAGCCGCGTGGCCGCAAGCAGAACTGGCACCCTTCCTTCGACAAGGAGGCCGTGCGCGAGCGGCTCAGGGACTTGCGCGCCGAAGCCGGCGCACGGCTCGACGTCACTGGGAGGGCATGCGCGGCGCGGCTGCTGGCCCGCCTGGCGGGCTTCGTGCTGGCCGAGGCCGAGAGGCGCCGCAGCCAGGGACGTCTCGTCTTCCACGACCTGCTGGTGCAGGCCCGGAACCTGCTGCGCCATCCCGACCGCGGCGCCGCCGTGCGCCGGGCGCTGCGCCGGCGTTTCGGGCGGCTCCTCATCGACGAGTTCCAGGACACCGACCCCATCCAGGTGGAGCTGGCGCTGCTGATCGCCTGCGAGGACCCGGCCGAGGCCGCCGAGCCGGCGTCCTGGCAGGACCTCACCGCCGGCGACGGCGCGCTCTTCTTCGTGGGCGACCCGAAGCAGTCCCTGTACCGCTTCCGGCGCGCCGACATCGGGTTGTACCTGCAGGTGGCGGACTGGGCCGGTCCCGCTGCCCGCGAGACCCTCAGTCGCAACTGGCGCTCGTCGCCGGCCATCGTGGACTGGGTCAACGCCGTCTTCGGCCATCTCGTCGGGCACGCGGACGGATCCCAACCCGACTACGTGCCCCTTCAGGCCGCCCGCCGGCCGCTGGGGGGCGAGGCCGGAGCACCGGTGCTGCTGCTGGGCACGGGCAGTATCGGCGAGGGCGATTCGCGCGGGATCTCCGCCGAGCAACTCCGCGGCGTCGAGTTCGGCGAGGTGGCCGCTCTGATCACCCGAGCTGTCGGCGAGAGGTGGCCCGTTGCCGACGGCGAGGGGACGCGGCCCCTGCGGCTCGCCGACGTGTGTGTCCTGATCCCGGCCCGCACCGTGCTGGGCCCGCTCATCGGGGCGTTCGAGGCGGCCGGCCTGCCGTACCGGGTGGAGTCCTCCAGCCTCGTCTACGCCACCCGCGCGGAGACCGACCTGCTGGCCACCCTGCGCGCCGTGGACGACCCGTCGGACCATCTGGCGGTGGTGACGGCGTTGCGCTCGGCGGCCTTCGGCTTCGGCGACGACGACCTGTACGAGTACCGGCAGCGCTGCGGCGGCTCGCACCGGCCCTGGGACTACCTCAGCCCGCAGCCCGACCACCCGGTCGCCGAGGCGCTGGAGTGGATGCGCGAACTGCACGACGAGCGGCTGTGGTGCAGCCCGGGGGAGATCGTCGACCGGGTGGTGCGCGAGCGCCGGCTGATGGAGTTGGCGTTCGCCGAGGACCGTCACCGGGACACCTGGCGCCGCCTGCGCCGGGCCGCCGACCAGGCGCGCGCCTTCTCGGATTCCACCGGCGGCACGCTGCGGGCCTACCTCGGCTGGGTCGACATGCAGCGCGGCGAGGGGGCGCGGGTGACCGAGGCGCTCGTTCCCGAGACCGATGACGGCGCCGTTCGGATCATGACCGTCCACGCCGCCAAGGGTCTGGAGTTCCCGTTCGTGGTGGTGGCCGGATTCTCGGGCACCGTCGGCTCACCCCGAGGGAACCGGTCCTCGGAGTTGGCCTTCCCGCGCAGCGGCGGCGCGTTCGCCAAGCTGGGCGGGCGCGTCCGCTCGTTCGGCAGCGACGGGGTGGCGGACTCCGAACAGCTGCACGAGTACCACGAGGACATACGCAAGCTCTACGTGGCCTGCACCCGGGCCGAGGACTACCTGGCGGTCTCGCTGTACCGCACCGGCCGCAAGCCGCCGTCGTGGCAGAACCTGGCCGCCGGGGAGATCCTGCCGAGGATGACCCTCGCTGAGTTGCTGGCGCACAGCGTTGCCGAGGTCGTGGATCCGCAGCCCGCCCAGGATTCGGTGGCCCCCCATCCGCTCACCGTGGCTCTCGATGCCTCCGCGAACGGCGATATGGAGAGGCCGGCCTCGTCCCCGCCGGGCTTCGCCTGGGCGCTGGAACTGGCCGGCTGGACCGCGGGTCGCCCGCTGGAGTCGTTGCCGCCGGGGGCTTCGCCCTACGGCGAACATCCCGGCGCCACACCGGCGGTGCGCGGCAACCGGGGCTCCGGCCGGGCCCGACGCGGCGCGGACTCACGGCCGGCGACCGCCCCTGTGCCGTCCCTCCGCGAGTGGGAACGCATGCACGCAGCCCTTTGGGCCCGCGCCGAGCGCAGCCCTGTGGTGGCCGCCAGCGGGGTGGTCGCGGCGACCGGAAACGGAGCCGCAGAGCCCGGCGAGCCGCGAGCTGTTGCGGCCGAGAATGCCCTCGCCGAGCGACGCGAAACCCCGGCGGCGCCGGGCAGGGCCGATCCAGGGCTCGACAAGGACGCCGGCGACGAGGAGTCGCCGGCGTGGCGTAAGGGCCGCTACGGCACCGCACTCGGCCGGGCGGTCCACGCCGTGCTCCAGGCGGCGAGCCTCGACGCGCCCGGCGAGGGGCTCTTGGCGTCGGCCCGCCGGTACGCGGCTGCCGAGGGCATCGATCACCTCGCGGAGGACGTGGCCGCTCGAGCACGCAACGCCCTCACATCCCCGGTGGTCCGGGAGGCGGCCCGGCGGCGCCACTGGCGCGAGCTGTACGCCGCCGCCGAGGTGGAGGGCCGCCTCCTCGAGGGGTTCATCGACCTGCTCTACGAGGCGCCCGACGGTTCCTTCGTGGTGGTCGACTACAAGACCCACGACTCCGACGAGCGCCCCGACCTTCGCCACAAGCCCGGCTACCGGCTGCAGATCGCCGCCTACGCCCTGATGCTCGCCGAGGCCACCGGCCAGGAGGTCTCGCGCTGCGTCTTCGTCTTCCTCGGGCCCAACAGTGTCCACGAAGTGCAGGTGGACGACCTCCCCGACGCAGTCGCCGAGGTCCGCCGGGCGGTTTCGCGCTTCGAAGAGGGCGGACAGGGTGAAACGACGCGGCGGTAGTCGTTGGAGGAGGAACTGACGGTGGAGGACTGGCCTGCGGGCGAGTGATTCGAGCCGCCTTCGCGCGCTCAGCCAGTGGCCAGGGTGGCCTTCATCCGGTGGCGCTGCTCGATGAGGGCGAACTCGGTGTTGCCGCCTCGCGTTCGCCGCGGTCGGTCTACTCGCCTGTGGCGGTATTGGTCCAGAGACGGTCGATGGGCAGTGCGATGATGCGTTCGTCGTCGGCGTAGCGGATGCAGTGGGTGCCCGTGTAGAGGACGACCCCCACGGTGAATCGATTGCCGAGCCGGTCGCGGAGCATCCGCAGGCCGCGCCGGTCGCCCGGGTGGACCCGGGACCCGGCCTTGACCTCGATGCCGACCACCGAGCCGGTCTGTCCGTCCTCGATGACGAGGTCGACCTCCGCCCCGTGGTGCGTGCGCCAGTGACCGATGTGTGGGCGGTGCTCCATCCACGACGCCTGCTTGAGGATCTCGCCGGCGACGAACGTCTCGATCAGGTGCCCGAACTGCTGCAAGGAGGTGGCGTCCAGCCCGCCGAGCCTGTCGGGCGTGAGACGCAGCAACCGGGCCGCCAAGCCCGAATCCACCAGGTGGAGCTTCGGGCGCGCCGCGGTGGCGGCGCGCAGCGTCTTCCCCCAGGCCGGCAGCAGCCGCACGAGGAACACGCTCCGGAGTAGGTCGACGTAGTCGGAGGCGGTGCTTGCGGGCAGCCCTTCCCCGGCACCCGCCCGCGACACGTTCAGGACCTGCGACGTCTGCGCGGCGAGCCGCGACAGCAGCGGGGCGAGCGCCCCCGGTCGGCGCACGCGGCCCACGTCGAGCAGGTCGCGTTGCAGGCAAAGGGCAACGTAGTCGTCGAACCAGCGATGGCGTGCCGCCTCGCTGCGGGTGAGCGCCATCGGAAACCCGCCTCGGGTGATACGGATCGCGTACTGCCGGCGCGTGGTGGCGGATGGCTCGGGTGTCACGACGGCTGCGGGGTCGCAGAGCAGCGTCTCGATCAGGCGCTCGCGCCGGGAGTCGATCTCGCCCTGCGAGAACGGTTGGATCTCGATGCGGTGCAGCCGGCCTGTGAGCGATTGCGAGGCGAGGGGCAGCGAATCGAAGCGGGTGGATCCGGTGATGACGAATCTGCCCGGCGATCCGTCGCGGTTCAGTTCGGCCTTGATCGCTGCCAGCAGGTCGGGGACGTGCTGGTACTCGTCGATGAACACCGGCGCGTGCCCGGAGGTGAACAAGGCGGGATCGTTGGCCACGGCCGCACGGACCGCGAGGTCGTCCAGATCGATCACCGGACGGTCGTGTCGTGTCGCCAGCGCTCGGAGCAGTGTCGACTTGCCGACCGAGCGTGGCCCTTGCAGCAACACCACGGGCGACTCTGTCATTCGCTGCCGCACGATCTCGTTGAGTCGTCGCTCGATCAGCCCGGCCATCAGTGTCCCCCGTGAAACTCACACAGATTGTACCGTGAAATTCACATAGCTTCTACCGTGAAATTCATGCAGTGTTTACCGTGAATTGCAACACCTGTCTGCCGTGATTTTCACGACGGGTCCGCTGTGATTCTCGGGGCGCGTCGCTGCGCGCCCCGCAGTGGAGACGGGCCGGTTCCCCGCCTCGGTCGCGCCTGGCAGCCGTGCGGCGAACGCGCCTGTGCCCGCGGCGCCTCAGCCTCAGCCGGCGCTCAGGGCGGCCTTCATGCGGCGGCGCTGCTCGATGAGGATGTACTCGGTGTAGCCGTTGGGTTGGCTGAGGCCCTCCATCACCAGCGCCACGGCGGCCTGGTAGGGGATGCTGGCGGCCAGGTCGCCGCACATGGGCTGGTAGTCGGGGTCGCCGGCGTTCTGGGCGTCCACCACAGCGGCCATGCGTTCCATGGTGGCGTGTACCTGCTCGGGGCTCAGCAGGCCGTGGTGCAGCCAGTTGGCGATGTGCTGGGACGAGATCCGCAGCGTGGCTCGATCCTCCATGAGCGCAACGTCGGCGATGTCGGGGACCTTCGAGCAGCCCACACCCTGGCCGACCCAGCGGCTGACATAGCCCAGGATGCCCTGCGCGTTGTTCTCCAGCTCGCCGGCCAGCTCCGCGGGCGTCAACTCCCGACCCGGCGGGAGCGTGGCGAAGTCCAGCATGTCCAGCGCCCGGGCCGGGGTGCGCTCGGCCAGCTCGCGCTGGCGCGCCGCCACGTCGATCTCCAGGTAGTGCAGGGCGTGCAGGGTCGCCGCCACCGGTGAAGGCACCCAGGCCGTGGAGGCTCCCGAGAGGGGGTGGCCGGTCTTCTCGGCCAGCATCGCGGCCATGTCGTCGGGCCTGGTCCACATGCCCTTGCCGATCTGGCCGTGTCCCACGAGGCCCGCCGCCAGGCCCACGTCGACGTTGGCGTCCTCGTAGGTCGTGAGCCACGTGGCGGTCTTGATCTCCCCCTTGGGGATCATGGGGCCGGCCTCCATGGAGGTGTGGATGTCGTCGCCGGTGCGGTCCAGGAAGCCGGTGTTGATGAACATGACCCGTTCGGCTGCCGCCGCAATGCAGGCGGCCAGATTCAGCGAGGTGCGCCGCTCCTCGTCCATGATGCCCATCTTCAAGGTGTTGCGGGCCAGGCCCAGGATGTCCTCGACGCGGCCGAACAGCTCGTTGGCCAGGGCGACCTCGCCAGGCCCGTGCATCTTGGGCTTGACGATGTAGATCGAACCGGTGGCGCTGTTGCGGTGCGGACCGGTGCCCGCCAGGTCGTGCATCGCGCACCAGCCGGAAATGGCGGCGTCCAGCAGGGTCTCGATGACGGGGGCGCCGTCGAGGCGCACGATGTCGGTCTCGATGTGGGGCCCGATGTTGCGCACCAGCATGACGCTGCGGCGCCGCAGGGTCATGGGATCGCCGTCGGCGTCCAGATAGGCGGAGTCGGCCCGCAGGTGCCGGGTCATCTCCCGGGCGCCCTTGGTGAAGGTGGCCGACAGGTCACCCCTCATCAGACCCAGCCAGTTGCGGTAGGCCAGCACCTTGTCCGCCGCGTCGACGGTGGCGACGGAATCCTCGAGGTCCATGATCGTCGTGAGCGCCGCTTCGAGGTGTATGTCCGCCACCCCCGCCCGGTCGATGGCGCCGACGGGGTGGTTGCGATCGATGAGGATCTCGATGCCGAGGCCGTTGCGCCGCAGCAACACCGAGTCGGGATCGGCGGGCGCGCCCGTATACCCGGCCAGGTGAGTGCCCTCGGCGAGGGTCGCGGTGCCGCCGCCGGCCAGTTCCATGGCCAGGGCCCCACCGGCGATCCGGTAGGCGACCGAGTCGCTGTGGGAGCCGGCGGTCAACGGGGCGTGGCGGTCGAGCAGTTCACGGGCGTAGGCGATGACGCGGTCGCCCCTGACGGCGTTGTAGGGGCCGTCGCGGCCTGCGCCGCCGTCTTCGGGGATCACGTCGGTTCCGTACAGCGCGTCGTACAGGCTGCCCCAGCGGGCGTTGGCGGCGTTCAGTGCGTAGCGGGCATTGTCAACGGGCACCACCAACTGGGGTCCGGCAACCTCTGCCACCTCGGGGTCGACTTTCGCGGTCGCAACCTGCACCGTTCCCGGTTCGGCCGCCAGGTAGCCGATGGATCGCAGGAAGGCCTCGTAGTGGCCCGCGTCGTGCGGTCGCCCGCGCCGCTCGACGTGCCACCGGTCGATCTGCGCCTGCAGGTCGTCGCGGGTTGCCAGCAGAACTCTGGAGCGCGGCTCCAGATCTGCCAGGAGGGTCTCGAAGTCGGCCCAGAAGCGGTCGGGATCGATCCCCGTTCCGGGGGCCACCTCGGTACGGACGAACGCGTCGAGTGCGACCGCGATTTCCAGGCGTCCGATCGTTACGTGTTGGTTTTCTGCCATGCCCTCACGTTAGAGGGCGCTCCGCTGCGATCGGCAGGTGCGTGTCCCTGCCGACTTGCGGCGGGTTGACCATGAGCAGGGTCGTTGCCCGGCCGGGGCAAGGTATGGATGCCTACAGCGGACAGTGCTCGCAGAGTTTGT